>CAJQPO010000001.1 GCA_905480225.1 uncultured Flavobacteriales bacterium
TTCTGATTTTCTTAATTGTACTTTGACTCAGCATTTGTTCGCTATCAGTATATTTGCCTCAATCAAAAGTAGGAAATGAGTTGCATTAAAGCTAAAAGAATGCATATCTGGCTGATTATCAACACGTCTGCACTGACCATAATGCTTTCTGCGTGCAATCCAGCTAAAAGAATTCAAGAGCATCAACTACTGCTTGACAAGAATATTGTTGTCCAAAACAATAGTAACATTGACGAAACACCGATTTACAATATCATAAAACAAAGACCCAACGTTTATACGTTGACTAAATTTCGGGCGCGGCTGCATATTTATAATCTAGGAAATCCAAAAAGAATTACCAGAGTCAACAAACGTTTAAATAAAAGAGTTGACCGAAAAAACAGCCAAATAAATCTTAAAAATGAAAAACGGCTAATTCAAAGGAAACAAGACAGTGTAAATGGTGAAAAATTAAAAAGACTTCATTTAAAAAAGAACGTAACTAAACGAAAAATTCTAGGAGAATTTTTTCAGTCGGTTGGAGAATCACCTGCATTATTGGATAGTACTTTAAATGAAACTACCAACAAGCAGATCAAACTTTACATGTTTAAAAAAGGGTATTTCAATGCGGAACTACGTGATAGCATCGTTGTGCACAATAAAAGAGCAAAAGTATATTACATTATTGATGCCAATACTCCTTACTTCATCGAACATTTTGTACGAGAAATAAACGAAAAAGATAAAGGAGAAATTAGGACTTATATCAATCAATTATCTGAAACGTCCTTAATCCATGTAGGCGATCGGTTTGACATGGATTTACTCAATCAAGAAAGAAGTAGAATTACCCACGCGCTGCGTGACAGTGGCTTTCATTTTTTCAATAAAGAATACGTTTATTTTGAATACGACACCACAGAAACGGCCGGAAAGCTGAATCTTTATATGGACATCCATAACTTAAAAACAAAGGATCAATTTGCGGATACCATTATTCTCTTACCACACAAAAGGTATAAAATAAGTGGCATCGACATTCACAGTAATTTTGACCCTCGGGTACAAAACCCTGACTATGACTCCGTTGGTCATTACACTTTAAATATCATGTACCGGGACGAATTGAACCTAAAACCCAAGGTGCTTCATAAAAGAATTAGCTATAAAGGAGGCGATTATTACAACCACAGTGCCATAGAGTCCTCCTTTAAAAAGCTGTCTAATCTTGGGCTTTTCAAATTGATCCATATGGACTTTGAAATTGATGAAAACAGAACTAATTATTTAAAATCGATCATCGAACTTGAACCTACTAAATCTAAAACTTTTGCCCTAGAATCTGATGGCACCCATACCGATGGTCTTCTGGGCATTGAAGGACGTATTTCGTTTTCGAATAAGAATTTATTCAAAAAAGCGATCCAAGGACAGATCAGCTTAACCGGAGGATTAGAGGCTCAACGTTCTATTGTTGGTGCAGATGACAACAACCTGACTTCAGACTTAACCGGTTTGGCTGCAACGCTTAACACGTTGGAAATAAGTCCACAAATTTCATTCTTATTACCTTCCTATTTATTGCGATTTACAGGTCTGCTTGACTACCACAACAATCCACATACAGAGGTTTTAACAGCCTACAATTTTCAGCGCAGACCAGACTTTACCAGAAATATATTCAGCTTTACTGGGGCTACAGTAATCAAAGAGAACAAGGCCCATACGCTCAGGTTTGATTGGCCAGAATTTTCATTGGTTAATATTGATAATGAAAGTGATACTTTTCTATCCCGAATCGACCTCTTAAACGATAAATTTTTAGCAGCAAGCTATCAAGATCACATTATCTCGGCTTCACGGGTTACTTATGAATACAATAATCAATACCAAAGCGGGCTTAAAAACAACTTCTATTTTAAAGCCTCTTTTGAACAATCGGGTAATTTGTTGCGGTGGGGTTTTGAAAAAAGCAATGCACAATTGGATGAATTGGGCGGTTACGAAATTTTTAACACCCGTTTTGCTCAATACCTCAAAACAACGATTGACGCACGCTACTACCGTAATTTTAAAAAGAGCCAGATCGTCTATCGAATGTTTGCAGGGATTGGTATTCCACAGAAAAACTTTAGCGAGGCACTGCCTTTTGAAAAAGCATTTTTTGCCGGTGGGGCTAATGGTATCCGGGCTTGGAAATCAAGAACCTTAGGCCCTGGTGGATATTACGACAGCAATAAAGCATTTGATAAAACAGGCGACATCAGGATAGAGTTCAATGCAGAAGCCAGGTTTGATATCATAGACTGGATAGAAGGAGCGATATTTGCTGACTTAGGCAATGTATGGTTATTAAATCCTGATTCATTGCGAACGAATGGTCATTTTCAATTGCGCAGATCACTGCCTAGAGAACTCGCCCTTGGAGGAGGTATTGGATTAAGAATGGATTTGGATTTCTTTCTGATAAGATTAGACTTTGCAATTCCGCTCCACAATCCGGCTCTGACAGCAGGCAATCGATGGATTTTTAGCTCACAAGATGCTATTGATGAAGAGTTTAAACCTCAATTCGTATTGGGAATTGGCTATCCATTTTAGACTCAAGACCTCCTTTATTAGCCAAATTACACCGATGGCATTGTAATAATGCATGAAAAGAAATTCACTTTAGTTTATAATTTTTCCAATCCTTGATAGCTTTTATTAGATTTGCACTCCGATAATTCTGAGAAAGCTATGTCTAAAACAAAAGAAATACTAGGAGAAAAAGCAGAGGCCTTACTGAATCATAAGTGCACTACTATCGCAAAAGAACAAATTCACTTGCCAGGTGTGGATTTTATCGACCGCTGTTTTTCACAAACAAACCGGTCTAATCAGGTATTAAGAAGCCTACAAGCACTTTACGGGAATGGACGACTCGCTGATACGGGGTATGTTTCTATCCTTCCCGTTGACCAAGGTATTGAGCATTCTGGAGGCGCTTCTTTTGCACCAAACCCGAGCTACTTTGATCCAGAAAACATCATAAAGCTAGCTATTGAAGGTGGGTGTAATGCAGTGGCTTCAACTTTTGGGGTTCTTGCGGCATGTTCTAGAAAATATGCGCATCGCATTCCTTTCATCGTCAAATTGAATCACAATGAATTTTTAACCTACCCCAACACTTTTAACCAAATTTCATTTGGATCTGTTGAGGAAGCTTGGAATTTAGGAGCGACCGCTGTTGGAGCAACCATTTATTTCGGCTCCGAAGAAAGTGAGCGACAAATTGTAGAAGTAGCAGAAGCATTTGAAAGAGCGCATGAATTAGGCATGGCTACGATTCTCTGGTGTTATACTAGAAACAGTGCTTTCAAAAAAGATGGGGTAGATTACCACACTTCGGCTGATTTAACTGGGCAAGCCAATCACCTGGGCGTCACCATTCAAGCAGATATCATCAAGCAGAAACTACCAGAGTGTAATGGCGGTTATTCTGCTGTTAATTTCGGAAAAACGCATCCAAAAGTGTATTCCGAACTTACTACTGATCACCCAATAGATTTAACACGATATCAAATTGCAAATTGCTACATGGGTAGAATGGGGTTAATCAATTCAGGTGGTGCTTCAACAGGAAGCGGTGCTTCTGACTTAATTCAAGCAGTCGAAACTGCTGTTGTCAATAAAAGAGCCGGAGGACACGGTCTAATTTCAGGCAGAAAAGCATTTCAGAAGCCTTTAAATGAGGGAATTGCCTTATTAAATGCAATTCAAGATGTATATTTAGACAAGGATATTCAAATCGCTTAAAATTTTGTTAGAAGAAAGCACAATACTTTTCAATTATGGCATGGTTTAAAAGAGATAAGAAGAGTATTACAACTCCGACCAAAGAAAAAAAGGAAACACCCGATGGCTTATGGGTGAAAACTTCTAGTGGTAACATCATAGAAAGTAAAGAGCTTGCCAAAAACTTTTACGTTGATCCAGAAGGTCACCACACCAGAATCGGCTCGAAAGAATACTTTGACATCATTTACGACGATGCCTATTATACAGAAATTCATGAGAAAATAGCTTCTGGGGATCCGCTCCAATTTGAAGACAATAAAAAATACACAGATCGGATTGTAGCCACTCAGAAAAAAACCGGTTTAGTTGATGCTTGTCGCAGTGCCTATGGTAAAACATCGGGACAACACCTGGTAGTAACCTGCATGGACTTCGCTTTTATTGGTGGTTCAATGGGTTCTGTCGTTGGTGAAAAAATTGCCTTGGCCATTGATTATGCGATTAAAAAGAAATGTCCCTTTATGATGATTTCCAAATCAGGTGGTGCACGTATGATGGAAGCTGGATTTTCGCTAATGCAAATGGCTAAAACGTCAGCCAAATTAACACAGCTTTCTCAGAAAAAGTTACCGTATATATCCTATTTAACAGACCCAACTACCGGCGGGGTTACTGCTTCATTCGCCATGTTAGGAGATGTCAATATCGCAGAGCCTAATGCATTAATTGGTTTCGCTGGACCTCGAGTAATAAAAGAAACCATAGGCATGGATTTGCCAAAAGGCTTTCAAACCTCAGAATTTCTCTTAGAAAAAGGCTTTCTTGACTACATTGTTGATCGAAGAGAGCTTAGACCTGAGCTGGAACGAATTATCCGATTATTGCAAAACTGACCGCATTAATGTCACTGCATGAACGAAAGAGCAAATAAAATTGTGATTTCTAAACCAATTAAATCACTGCTTTATTTAAAATAATTATTTCTCTATCGAATAAAACAGTATATTTGCACCCGAATAATTAACAAGATCACATAAGAATCACTAAAAGTATTGGCATGTATCTAACATCAGAAAAGAAAAAAGAATTTTTTAAACAGTACGGAAACGGAGATACCGATACCGGAACTGCAGAAGGTCAAATTGCATTGTTTACATTCAGAATTGCTCATCTTACGCAGCATTTGAAGGCCAACAAAAAAGACTACAACACTCAACGATCTTTAATTATGCTTGTTGGGAAAAGAAGAAGGCAATTGGATTATTTAAAAGCGAAAGACATTGTGCGTTACAGAGCAATTGTCAAAGAGCTTGGATTAAGAAGATAATTTGTCTCGAAACGACGAGATAATTCTTATACGTATTTAAAGGGGGGCTTTTACACATTAGTGTAAAGCCCCCTTGTTGTTTATATTTTAAAAATTATGAAATTAGGATTTGAAAAAAGCATTAGCCTAGGAGATGGAAGAACCATTTCTATTGCTACAGGAAAATTGGCTAAGCAAGCTCACGGTTCCGTGGAAGTGAGGATGGGCGGAACAGTAATTTTGGCAACGGTAGTTTCTAACTACGACGCGAGACCAGAAATGGATTTCATGCCATTAACCATCGATTATAGAGAGAAGTATGCTTCTACAGGTAGATTCCCAGGAGGATTCTTAAAAAGAGAAGCAAGACCTTCTGACTCTGAAATATTAGTAATGCGTCTAGTGGACAGGGCATTAAGACCTCTTTTCCCTGACGATTACCACGGAGACACACAAGTAATGATTCAACTTGTATCATCAGACAAAGTTGATTCACCTGATGCATTAGCTTGTCTTGCAGCATCTGCTGCACTGCAAGTTTCAGACATCCCTATTGCAGAAGCAGTATCGGAAGTAAGAATTGGCCGAGTAGATGGCAAAATGATTCTTAATCCAACGATAGAAGAAATAGCTTCGTGTGACTTAGACATCATCGTTGCCGCTACTATGGACAACATCATGATGGTTGAAGGAGAATTCAAAGAAGTCTCTGAAGCTGATATGCTCGAGGCCATTAAAGCCGCACATGGCGCCATTAAGCAGCAATGCCAGCTCCAATTAGACCTTGCAGCTGAAGCTGTTCCAAATAGAGAGATTCGAGAATACAATCACGAGGAACACAACGAGGAATTAAAAGCAAAAATATACGACTTGGGTTACCAAGGATGTTATGACGTAGCGAAACAAGGACTGGCTGATAAGCACAAAAGAGCCGAACTTTTTGGAGCTGTTAAAGAACAGGTTATGGAAGCGCTTTCTGAAGAAGAAAAAACAGAATGGGCATTCCAAATCAAAGGATACTTTAAATACACGCAAAAATCAGCTGTGAGAAGAGTCGTTCTGGATGAACGGATCAGACTTGACGGTAGAGACATGAATCAAATTCGTCCGATATGGAGCGAAGTTGATTATCTACCAGGACCACATGGATCAGCCGTATTTACAAGAGGTGAAACACAATCATTAACGACCATTACCTTAGGTAACAAAATGGATCGTCAATTACTGGATGGCGCATTATTTAAAGGAGAATCTACTTTTCTTTTACATTATAACTTCCCTCCATTCTCTACTGGAGAAGCCAGACCGATCAGAGGAGTCTCGAGAAGAGAAATTGGTCACGGTAATCTTGCACTCAGAGCACTCAAACAAGTATTGCCTCCTGCAGAAGATTGTCCGTATACCATTCGAATTGTTTCAGACATTCTAGAATCAAATGGATCTTCATCCATGGCAACAGTTTGTGCTGGAACATTGGGATTAATGGATGCTGGTGTTCAAATTACAAAGCCAGTTTCTGGTATCGCAATGGGTTTAATTGCCGATGATGCTGGAAAGTACGCTGTTCTTTCAGATATACTTGGAGACGAAGATCATTTAGGTGATATGGATTTTAAAGTAACTGGTACTACCGAAGGTATAACTGCTTGTCAGATGGATATCAAGGTTGACGGACTTTCTTACCAAATACTGGAAGAAGCGCTGAACCAAGCCAGAGAAGGTAGACTTCATATTCTTGGAGAAATGGCCAAAACTATGGCTAACCCTAGAGAAGACTACAAACCACATGTACCTAGAATGGAATCATTTGTTGTACCAAACGAATGCATCGGTGCCATTATCGGACCTGGTGGAAAAGTAATTCAGGACATTCAGAAAAGAACTGAAACTACCATTAGTATTGAAGAATTAGAAACCGGAGAAGGAATGGTGCAAATATCTTCAGATAACGCAGAAAGAATGACTGCTGCGGTAACTGAAGTTAAAAACATCGCATTCCCTCCTTCAGCAGAAGTAGGTGAAGTGTACGAAGGAAAAGTGAAATCGATTATGCCTTATGGTGCATTCGTAGAAGTTGTTCCTGGAACAGATGGTTTATTACACATTTCTGAAATAGAATGGAGCAGATTGGAAAAAGTAGAAGATGCCCTTAAGGAAGGTGATGTTATTAAGATCAAAGTACTAAGCAAAGATCCGAAAACGAAAAAACTAAAACTTTCTAGAAAAGTACTTTTACCCAAACCAGAGCGTCAAGAAAAACCAGAAGCTGAAAATGCTGGATAAAATTTTAAACAAAGAGGTCTAACCAAAGACCTCTTTGTTTTCTGTTTACTAATCCAACTATTTAAGTGAATTGACTTAACCAATTGGTTTTGAGTATTGTTCATTTTTAATTACCAATGCTTTACAAACAAAACCTTTGGCTAAAAACAACATAAAAATTAAGTGCTAAAATGTAACCATTGCGCATTTAATCCGTTAGTGAAACTCTAGATATAATAAAGTTTTTGAATGAGACAACTTAAGATTACAAAACAAGTTACCAATAGAGAGACCGCTTCTCTCGATAAATACCTTCAGGAAATTGGCCGTGTTGACTTGATTACTGCTGAAGAAGAAGTAGATCTTGCCAAAAAGATTAAAGCCGGCGATCAAGCTGCTTTAGAAAAAATGGTTAAAGCCAATCTCCGATTTGTTGTTTCCGTTTCTAAACAATACCAAAATCAAGGGTTGACTTTACCCGATTTAATTAATGAGGGCAATTTGGGTCTAATTAAAGCGGCGCAACGTTTTGATGAAACCAGGGGTTTTAAATTTATTTCTTATGCTGTGTGGTGGATTAGACAATCGATACTACAAGCTTTAGCAGAACAGTCTAGAATTGTTAGGCTCCCTCTAAATAAAATTGGTTCTATTAATAAGATCAATAAAGCTTTTGCTCAACTGGAACAGAAATACGAGAGGCCCCCTAACGCAGATGAATTAGCGGATTTACTTGACCTCACGACGCAAGAAGTGAAGCAATCGTTAAGAAATGCAGGAAGACACGTTTCTATGGATGCACCGCTTAAAGACGGTGATGAATCCAGTTCTAATATGTACGAAGTGCTGCAAAGTGGAGATTCTCCAAGTCCAGAAAATGGATTAATTACAGAATCATTGCGAAGAGAAATCGAACGTTCGCTATCTACATTAACCACCAGAGAAGCAGACGTTGTGCGCTTGTATTTTGGACTTAATGGTCAACACCCTATGACTTTAGAGGAAATAGGAGAACGATTTGATCTTACCCGAGAGCGAGTTAGACAAATTAAAGAAAAAGCAATTAGAAGATTAAAGCACACTTCTAGAAGTAAAATTTTAAAAACTTATTTAGGATAAGACCTTCTGACTTATTTAAAAACCGATTGCATTTGTAATCGGTTTTTTTGTGACCAAAATTTCGTGGTTGATAACTACTAACAAAAAGACACGGAAGTAATGAGAAGGAATTTTAATTTTACACCCCAACAAAGTATTAAATCTTATGAGTCACCTTATCGCCCCTTCCCTATTAGCATGTGATTTTGGCAATGTCCAAGCAGAATGTGAGATGTTAAACTCCAGCGATTGTGACTGGTACCACATTGATGTAATGGATGGTGTATTCGTTCCTAACATTAGTTTTGGAATACCGGTAATCAAAGCCATGAATAAACACACCTTAAAACCTTTGGATGTTCATCTTATGATTGTAGATCCCGACCGTTACATCAAAACCTTTAAAGATTGCGGTGCAAATATTCTAACCGTACATTATGAAGCTTGTAACCATTTACACCGCACGCTGCAAGCCATCAAAGATGAAGGAATGAAAGCAGGTGTAGCGTTAAATCCACACACTCCTGTAGAAGTACTTGAATCTATTTTACACGACGTTGATTTAGTTTGTTTAATGAGTGTAAATCCTGGATTTGGTGGACAAAGCTTCATCGAGAATACCTACAAAAAGGTAGAGACACTAAAATCGATGATTACTTCCAGAGGATGCGAAACCAAAATTGAAATTGATGGTGGAGTAACATCAGAAAATGCAAGAGCACTCATTGATGCCGGGGCAGATGTGCTGGTTGCGGGTAGTTTTGTATTTAAATCTTCGAACCCGATAGAGACCATTGCGGCCTTAAAAGCTTGTTAACTTCTTTACCTTTCCTTGATTTCTATGTGCGCCCAAATTCCCATTCTACAATGGTCTGTTTGAGGTGCTTTTGAGGGGGTATATGTAAAAGTGATTTCAGCACCCTCCTTTTTGTATTTATCTAGGAGATTTACTGGATTGATTAATATTGTTCCGCGCTCACTCGCTAAATGAATAAGGTAATTACAACCCTCTGGCACATACCGCGTAGTAACAGTACCCCAGTGATATTTATTACTCATCTGTACTAATTGAGCATCAGAATCAGTTGGATCTGCCGAACCTTTTGATGAACCACAAGCAGATTCACAGGTTCCAACAGCCAATAGCATCATCAAGATGTACAATTTGCGATTTAACATACTGGGTGTCATTTTTAACAATTCTGGGTAACCAAAAGAATGCCAAGATTAAAATTTGAATTCAACGACCATCCACATAAGCCTGCAAATATTCAAAATGTGGTGTTAGCTTCCCGTCTTTTGTTTCGCTAGCACGCCAAATAATATCTTCAGGATCATTTCCTTTTAATGGCTCTAAAACATGCTGAATAAACATCTCCCCAAAATCAACAGAAGCATCTTTTGGCAATTCACAAGGTAGATTATCTACAGCCATTACCCCAATCGCATTTTCGTTGTAGAAGTCCACTTCAGTCTCTTCTGTTGGATCATAACCATAAAATGGATTCGCTATTGTAGAAGGCCGCAGGGTGCTTGCGACAGCACAATCAATGTCACAGCTAATGTCTGCAACCATCTTTATCTTCCAATCTCCTGATTTAGCCTCAGTACGATTAAAAATAAAAGGTGCTTTACTATCCCAGTAATGACACGCAATGTACATGTCTGCAGCACACGCATACTGCATAAAATCAGATTCGAATTTTTCTGGATGCTTGTAGAATTCCTTTTTACTAAAGGCTTCTCCATCCCTCTTTTTATTGTAGTGATCGACACCGAGTTGTGTATATACCGGCTCATCAAATTCTGTATTCAAAAATGCCTCTGGCGAGACACATTTTAAGCCCATTTTTTGAATTACTTCAAGCGCTCCTCCTCCTACTCTTCCGGCGCCTGTTAAAACTACCTTAAAATTATTCGGCAAATTAACCAAAGCTAATTGCCCTTCCATTTCTGCTCGGTCTTCACATTCGTGTGCCCTCTTCAGTTTAAACCTATCGGACTTCAAGCCATAGCCCAAGAATCCGTTGTAGCATCCAACTATTCCCGCATATCGACCAAAGGCAATGAGTCGCTGTCCTCTACTGTTGGTAATTACCTCCCAATCTATTAGCTGAATATTTTTTTCGAGAATGACTTTTAGCAAATCTCGATTGTACGGTTGTTCTTTGTATGTATGCGAAAAAAATAAATATTTTTTGTTCGGAATTAATTGGTTTTCCGGCACTTCTTTCACTCCAATTAAAACATCACAATGCGCCACCGAATCAACAACTGGAAGCCCTTCTGCCGCATATAAATCGTCTGAAAATTTTCGAATATCACTTTTTTGAACAAATACTTCTACTCCATCTTGCGCATTGATTGCACCACATTGTTTTGGAGACAGAGGCACGCGCTTGTCTGGCGGCACTTTTCCTTCTTTGATTACTCCAATTTTCAAATTATGCATTGATTCCTAGTTGCGAAGGGCAAAAATAAGAAAATCGTTAATTTTAACGAATTAATTTTTTATGAAATAAAAGAGATGCTTTATAAAGACTACAAGATTGCAACCTCAAACCAAAACGCTGCACATTATCGAACATTTATGCGTTGTGCTAAGTAGATTTCATTTCAAATTCAGTAATTTTGATTCTTTATTGGGGTCGACTGGCTTTGACAGCAATAGAAATTATTATGTAAGCATGTCGAGCACTGTGAATTCAGCTCGTTAAACTTGATTCTCATGCCTTTAATTGGCAACAATAACTACGCGTTAGCTGCGTAATCCGAACCAAGTTCGATTACCTTAATCGCTCCACGATAGTGGACCGACTAACTGCCCTTTAGCGAATTCCTGTTTAACTGTTCGTTAAGTTTGGGTATCAGTTTGTTA
>CAJQPO010000002.1 GCA_905480225.1 uncultured Flavobacteriales bacterium
ACGATTTTCTTCACCTTCTAAAATTTGAAGAAACTCATGGTTGTGGTAGAGCAGACAACCGGTGATATTGTATTTTTTATTATACTCTTTTGATTTGGCCAATATTTTAAGAATATCTTTTTGCTTCAAATTATTGGCAGCAAACGAACAGTACGTTAGTTCATATAGACCCATACAACCGTATTTAATAAGTTTAGTAATCGCGCAGTATATAAATTACTACTTGAAACTTTTTTCAATGATTAAAATAGACTTGAAATGTATGTAAATGATTACCGCAATTTAAGCATAAGTTTCAAAACTAAAAATCTAATGGTACTGTTCTTAGATTCTTTAAGGGTAAATTTGGAGACAAAATATATTCAATTTTTAAGTGAAATTTGAAAAAGACTTATGAAAATGATACACATTGAAGTATTACAATAATTCTCAAGGGTTACCTTCTGTTAATCGATGCCTTTTATAAACTGAATGAGCCCGTCGAAGTAAACCTTTTGATCGTCGTACATAGACATGTGACTTCCTTGGGGACAATATAGGTAGGTTCCATTTTGTACTTCTTCAGACATCCATTTCATTGCCTCAGGATCCATGGTGTCGTATCTACTCCCTATGGCTAATGTAGGCACAGATAGATTTTTTAAATCGGCTTTTCTGTCCCATTTTTTTAGTTTAGCATCACCTACGACTCCAAATTCGCTTGGTCCTTGCATCGTTACATACATTTCTGCATTTATATTGGCAAAAGCTCTGTTAACCGGGTCGGGCCATTGTTCCAAAGGCATTCGTAACACATGCTTTGGGTAGTAATTCATCACAACAAGTTCATCATATCGCGGATTGGCATAATCTTCTTTTTCTTCCAACTCTCTTATTTCCGCTAATACAGCGGAATCGAGTTGGGGTCCGAGAACTTCGTTCGCATAAGTGATGTATTCCGGTATGGAAGCCACCATATTAGAAATGATAAGTCCTTTTAAGTTGTCTTGATATTTCAATGCATATTCGATTCCCAATATTCCACCCCAGGAGTGTCCAAGCAGGTAAAAGTTGTCCTTGTTTAATCCCAGTGCAACCCGAACTTGTTCGATTTCTTCAACGAATCGATCTATATTCCATAGTGCACTGTCTGACGGTTGATCGCTAAATGCAGATTCCAGCTGATCGTAATAATAGTATTCGATGTCCGCATTCGGGAAATAAGAATCGAAACACTCGAAATACTCATGTGTTGCACCTGGTCCCCCGTGCAGCAGGAGTACTTTTGTTGTTGGATTGTTTCCGATTCGCTTTGTCCAGACGTTAAATTCACCTTTTTCAGTCGAAATGGGAATCATCTTTACACCTCCAGAGAGAACATCATCTTTTCCTTCATAATTCAAATAGATACTGGGCTCTTGAGGCACATCATGATGTGAAAGATTGATTTCTTCACTTTGATCGGCTGTTGTACATTGTAGTAGAACCATGCAGCTAATTATCATTACCGTTAATAAAATCATTCGTTTCATAGAAATCATATTTTTTTGTATTCAAAAAAAGGAATCATAAATATAACCCTTCTGTTTAATACAGTCACAGTTGATTCTTTTCGTTTTTATGTGCACTCAACGCATATACCATTGGTATCTTGTTATCCCAGTGCTTTATTCGATATCTATCTTTCCCTGCGCATACTGTTTCATTAAAGCAATTGTAAGGAGAGTAATCAAATTCTTTAAAAGAGTCCATTGATAATCCGCTTGACAACAAACTTGTCATCACTTCACCAATGCTGTGATTCCACATTACATATTTTTCAGTGATCGGAGCATCCTTATCGGCGTAGGTGCCCGTTTCTGTTTCCACTATTGGACCCGTGTTGAAGTAGTTGTATTTGATCGTTTTGAAATGATCGTCGAACATCCATAAAAATGGATGAAATTCTACCAGAATTAATTGCCCTTCCGGTTTTAGGAAGTCTGAAACAACATTTGCCCATTGTTTCATGTTGGGCAACCAGCCTAAGACACCGTAGCTTGTGAATACAATGTCAAACTTTTCGTTCACCAGCTCAGACAGTTTGTATACATCACAACACAGGAATTTGGCTTTAGAATTGGTTGTATCGGCAATTTCTTTGGCCGCATCAATTGCCTCATTTGAAAAATCTACTCCCAGGCAATCAGCTCCAAGCCGAGCCAATGAGATCGTATCTTGACCAAAATGACATTGCAGATGAAGGATGGACTTGCCTTTTATATCACCAAGTAACCTTAGCTCTATCTCGTTCAAAGAACACCTTCCCTCTAAAAAAGAAGCATTATCATAGAAGTTCGAATCCAAATGTGCCTGCACCCGATTGTTCCATGATGTTTTATTTATTTCTGAATAATCTGGATTTTCCATTGTAGCAGTTTTATTCAAACCGAAATTGGCACTTATGCTATTCGTTCAATTTTTTATGAAAGCCTTCCAAGCTGACAAACTGCTTGATTTTAATATCCGTACCCTCTTTCCACTTGACTGTAGAAATTCCGGTAATTTTATGGTATTCAACACCCTCAACTTTCATGATTACCTTTGTGGTTGTCGTTGTTGCCTCTAATGCGGATTCGAAACCGATTTGTTTCAACTCGAATGGGGTTAAAACTTTGGAGATGACATAGGTGTTTTCTTCTACTTGTTGTTCCACCTGCTCCACACCCATAATCGTGAAGAAGTGCGCACCAACTTTTCTTTTTTCTAATTTATAACCTTCCTGGAATACCATTTTATATGGAGGCACCTGAGGGTTGTCAAAAACCATTGAGCTATATACGTTGAGATAAGCCAATGTGTCGTTAATAATTGGTTCACTGCATTTTAAGGTGTCTATCCAGGAGATTGCCTTAATGATCTGACCATCTTTCGACATCATATAGCTGGTCCATTCGCCGGAATAATTTCCTGCTAGTTTTGCAATGGCCTCTTTGGCTGATTGACCATAAATCATGCTTGGTAAGGAAATAATAAAAATCAGAATGACATTTTTAACTTGCATAGAGCGGATATTAAATGAGGTTTATTCGTGCTCTATTAAGTTACGTATTTATTGCTAGTCGATTATTTGCACAGAAACCCAACCAGTATTCTCATTTGCTCGGCTTTGGCGACATGTAAAAAGAGATGGTTCCACCTGCAGTCAGGTCGGAATGGCTGATTGCATGACCTGAAACTGATTCGCCATTGACTTCGACCTTTTCTACATAGATATTCTTTTCGTTCTGATCAACTACGTTGATCGTCAGCTTCTTTCCATTTTGCAGTTCGATAACGGCCTTTTCGATAAGAGGGCTCCCAATTGCGTATTGATCAGAACCCGGCAGCACAGGATAAAACCCTAATGCGCTGAAAATATACCAGGCACTCATCTGACCGGCGTCATCATTTCCACATAGACCGTCTTCCTGATCGGAGTACATGGTATTCATAATCATTCTAACCCTTTCCTGCGTTTTCCAGGGCGAGCTTGTCCAGTTGTACAAGTAGGGTATGTGATGTCCCGGTTCATTGCCATGAACATAATTGCCAATGATGCCGTCTCTGGTGATGTCTTCATTTTTGGAGATGTACTTGTCTTCAATTTCGGTATTAAAAATGGTATCAAGATGCTGAACAAATTTCTTTTCTCCGCCCATTATTTCAATCATCATAGGGACATCCTGCGGTACATATAAACCATAATTCCAAGCATTTCCTTCAATAAAACCCTGACCGTGGGTGTCGATCGGGTCAAAATCTGTCCGCCACTTACCGTTGGATAATTTTGGTCTCATGTATCCTGAAATTGAGTCATACACATTCATGTAGTTTCTGGATCGGTTTTCATATTTCAAAAAAACCTCTTCGTTTCCGTCTGCTTTTGCGATTTGAGCGATGCACCAGTCATCGTAGGCAAACTCCAGCGTTTTAGATACGGATGATGAACTTAAATCTTCGGGAACGTATCCAAGGTTCATGTAGCTGTCCAAGCCATCAAAATAGGAGAGTGTGGAAGTGTTTTTACATGCCTTCAAAACGCTACTTAGCTTTGCATCAGTTGTTTTTTTAGCAACTGCATCGGCTATGACGGAAACAGAATGGTAACCGATCATGCACCAATTTTCATTTGCGTAATGACTCCATACGGGAAGCATGTTGTGCACGCTTTGGTCGTGGTGTACCAGCATGGATTTGACCATGTCATTGTTCCTATTAGGATGAATGATATTAAAAAGTGGGTGCAAAGCTCTGTAAGTGTCCCATAGAGAAAATATCGTATAGTTTGTAAAGTCAGTGGATTCGTAGATATTCTGATCCAATCCTCGGTAAGAACCATCTACATCTTCATATACAATGGGTCCGAGCATGGTATGATAAAGAGCGGAATAGAACGTTCTTTTTTGTTGCTTGGTTGAAGTTTGGACAATTATTTTAGATAGCTCGTTGTTCCATTTCTCTTGAGTCTCTTTTTTAGTTCGCTCAAAATCCCAGTGAGGTATTTCTTCTTTTAAGTTCAGTAATGCGCCACTTGTACTTACTGGAGAAAGCGCGAATTTGATTTTGATTTGTTCTTCCTGCGCGGTTCTAAAATCAAAATAGGCGCGAATGTTTTTCCCTGCCATCTCAGGGAAGTTTTCGGTCTCATTAAATCTTTTGTAAAACCCATTGTATGGAGTGCTGTCGTATTTCTTGTGTCCATAACTCTCAAATGGTCTAGAAAACTCCATGGCAAAGAAAACTTTTTTGGTCCGGGCCCAACCGTTGGTTTGACGGTATCCTGTGACCAAAGAATCATTCTCCACACGAATAAATGTCCAGACATTTTTATCCTCATGATTGTAAATATTTGAAATCAAGTCTAGAATAATGTGTGAGCTATCCGATTTAGGAAAGGTGTAATTGTGGAATCCTACGCGTTCAGAAGCAGTGAGCTGTGCTTCAATTTCATAATCATCCAAATGTACTTTGTAGTAGCCTGGTTCTGCAAATTCTTGGTCGTGTGAATATTGCGAATGATATCCACTGTAATTTTCCGCTGCTCTACCTGGCTCCAATGTTAATTTGCCTACAGTTGGCATAATTAAAAAATCACCCAAGTCAGAATGACCAGTTCCGCTGAAATGGGTATGGCTGAATCCAAAAATCGTAGAGTCATTGTGTTGATAGCCCGAACAATAGCGATAAGTTTCAGGGTTGTACTGTCCTTCCTTAAACATGGTCTCCTGATTGGTCTCTGGACTGAGTTGAACCATGCCGAATGGTGCAGTTGCACCCGGGTAGGTGTGGCCCATGTTTTTCGTTCCTATGAATGGATTAACAAATTGAATTAAGTCTGTTTTTATTGCCTCATCAGTGCTTGTCGGTAAGTCCTGGTTTTTCATTTCACTGCAGGAAATAAGTAGTACTTGTGAAATGACAAAACAGGTAACAAGAGAGATTTTACAGATCATTTTATATAGTGTATTTATCCAATGCATATTTCCAATAATCTACATGGGTAGCATCCCATTTAATGAAATCCAATTTAATCTTGTTATTTTGGTTTCTTTCGCGCGATTGGTGTAGGAGTGAACCGTAATTTAACCATGTATCTTGCAACGCTTAATCTAATAAATTCGGTACCACCAAATCTGACAACTTTTTTCACGACTTCGAGGCATTCATTACATTAAGATTCAACCATTCCCTTAATTTTTTAATACCATGACGTTAGCTGTCTTTGTATTGTTTCCAACTATTTGCACCACATAATATCCTGCCGCTTCCAAAATTTCGAGATTAATTTGCGCTACATTTTGATACGATTGCATAGAAATTGTTTGTCCATATAGATTCACAATTTTAATGCTGATTTGGTCATGTTTAGCACCTAATTTCAAAGTAAATAAACCATTGGTTGGATTAGGAAAGACAGCTAGATTTTGAATAAATTCCATTTCATTGGTAGAAACACTCGTAATTGGGAAACAAGCAGATGTGTCAGAACATCCGTTTTCCGTTACAACAACGGCATAATTGCCATTCATTGTGGCTGTGTAGGATTGATTTGTTTCTCCAGAAACGGCGACGAAGCTACTGTCACAAATAATCCATTGGTAATCGGCTCCTCCGACTGCTGCAGTCAGGGTATTTCCAACTGTTGTGACTGCCGTGTTTACGGTATCAATAATTAGGTCGACGGTTATAATTGAATCACAGCCTACACTATTTGCGATTGTATCCATATAGGTATTCGAAGAAGTCCAAATGTAATTCCCACTAGGTGAAAGATAGCTCACACAAGCGGTGTCGGCTATATTAGCACCAGTACTTGTTGTAATAGTCAGGTCTATTGTAAGGATTGAGTCACATCCAAAGAAATTGGTAATGGTATCCATGTAAATATTGGATGTGTTCCATATATGGTTTCCGCTTGGAGAAGAATAACTTGAACAAGCAGATACCGTGATGCTTCCAACTGTTTTTTGACACGGTCCTAGCTTAACGATAAATGCATCAAAACTTCCTGCTGAAGTTAAATTGGTTACTTCAGAACCCGGTTCAAAATCTGCAGTTCCTTGAAAATTGCCAGTAGTAAATACATTTTCATTCAAATCAGATACAATGCCTTTGCCAAAGTCATTGCTAGAACCACCCATATTTTTGGCCCAAAGATGATTTCCTGCCGCATCAAGTTTTGAAACAAATACATCATTGTTGCCGAAAGAGCTTAAGAAATGCGTCCCCGCACCAGGGTCGAAATCAACAGTAGAAAAGAAATAACCAGTAGTGTATGCGTTTCCAATAGCATCTACGTCGATTGCGATTCCAAAATCATTGGACCCACCGCCAATACTTTTTGCCCATTGATGCGATCCAGATGCATCGAATTTTGCAATGAAAATATCATAGCCACCATTAGAGGATAAAAGGTTATCTGCAACGGAATCTGGATTAAAATCAACTGTACCTTGAAAATAACCGATAGCATAAGCATTGTTTAATCCATCAATTGCAATGTCACGACCATAATCGACGTTCGAACCGCCAAGGTTGTTCGCCCAAAGAAAGTTACCTGCATTATCTAATTTTGAAATAAAGATGTCTAAACTGCCTTCTGAGGATAAATCTACGGTTCCTGCTCCTGGGTCAAAATCTGCTGTACCCATAAAATAGCCCGTAGTTAAAATATTGTTTGCATTGTCTAATGCGATTGAGTAACAAATATCATTTCCGTTTCCACCCATTCTTTGGGCCCAAACAAATGAACCACTGGCATTCAGTTTAGATACAAATATATCAGCGTTGCCATCAGAAGTTAAATTTTCTGAACCACCACCAGGTTTAAAATCTGTTGTTCCGTTAAATTGTCCAACGGTATACACATTTCCAGCATTGTCAACGGTAATTCCTCGTCCAATTTCTTCATCTGCGCCACTCAGGTTTTTAGCCCAAATTAAATCTCCGCTAGGGTCAAGTTTCACAATAAACACGTCGTAATCACCGCTGTTATTGAGATTTGTAGTTCCAGATCCAGGTTCAAAGTCTACATTCTCCTGATAAAATCCGGTAACATAAACATTCCCGGATGCATCAACGGCAATGGCATTTCCTTCATCTTCTAGCGTTCCACCAAATCCAACGGCCCAAACGAAATTACCTAGTGAGTCGGCTTTGGCAACAAAAATATCGGTCTCTCCATTGGAGGTTATTTCAACAGTGTCAATTCCTGGATCAAAATCCGTCGTTCCACTAAAACTACCTGTGGTATAGATGTTACCTTGATCATCTAGTGCAATTGAAACACTAGTTTCATCACTTGTGCCCCCAAAATTATTGGCCCAATCAAATACGGGTTCTTGAGCATTATTAATAAGCGTAATTCCGATTAACAAAGTGAATAGAAGTGCAGATTTCATGGTTGTTGGTTTAGATGGGTATTTAATATGATTTGATTCTCTGTAATTTATTGATTTACTTCATAATTACACTGGAATAGTACTAAATTTTTATGGTACGTGCAATTCAATTCAGTTTCGAGTTGCTAATTTAACCTTATTGAATTATTAATGGAAAACTAGACGATATGTTGTTTCCATTTAATGTGAGCACATAAAGGCCTGGTAATTCGTGAAGTTCTAAATTGATCAGATTGACATCTTGATATTTAAATGACTGAACCAATTGACCTCCAATGGTAGTAATCTTAAGGTCGATTTGTTCTTGTTTTGATTTAAATGCAATTCTGAAAATTCCTGAGTTAGGATTGGGATACAATTTTGGAGGAACGATGGTTTCTCGTTCATCGGTTCCAACAGTAATGTTCACAAACTGCGATGTGCTATCAACACAGCCGTAGCTAGATGTTGCCGTCTGGTGTATAATATATGTCCCGTTAGTTGGAAAAATAATTGTAGTGTCAAAGGCCATTGATGAACCAAGTGTGTCAAAAGTCCATGAGATAATGGATGCACCGCTACTAGTATTAGTGAAAAGTACCGTGTCATTCATAATGCTATAATTGAAATCTGCAATGGGTCCTTCAATTTCTACAGAATCAATTTCGTTGACTACACAATTAATTTTCCACCCTTCCATTGTAACGGAGTGATCAATTAAGTAGTTTCCAGAAGTAGTATAAGAATTACACGTACTGTCTCCATTACTGGTGTTTCCATTGCCCCAATTAGTTTCCGATATGACAGAGGGATCAGTATTATACATGCTGTTAAATAAAATCGGAGACAAGCTATCGGATTCGACACAAATAACTGAGCCAAAACAAGCAGTATCTGCACTTACTGACATGGCAGTATGAAGCTCATATGAAACAATAGGTTCGAGTAAGTAGTCATAATCCCAAGGTGCCGTAGCGAATGCTGGATCAGTCGTTTGGTTATACCATTTTACATAAGATGCACCAGATAAATCGTCATAATATACTGCACTTAACGCTTCGCCTTGACCATCTGCATTCGAAAAACTGTTTCTACCAACTCCAAGTGGCTCTGTTGTCCCCGATCCATTAAGACTGATGTAAAAATCCTCAGAAGTAGTGAATGGGCTGGGCCATGACACACACATTCTTGCGTCTGAAATTGGTGTTCCAGATCCAAAAGGTATAGTGGTGGGTTCGGATGCGATAATTGTGTCAGGCAATCCAAGACTATCAATGTTATACAAATCAACGGTGATTGCAGCTGGAGCGGATCCAAAAAGACTAGTGTAGGCATAAAAACAAGCACCATGAACGGTTATTTCCTGAGGGGCCTCGAACCGTTGAGCGATTTTTACATAGAGCTCTGGTGCACTAACGGATTGGTATTCAAGTGCAGTCGCTTTGCTTACCGCATAAAGGAGGGTGTCATTGCCGCAATTCACAGTTGATTTAAAAATTGATAGGCTTTCTTCCTGAGGGATGAAATCGTTTGTTATTTCAATTTGACTCAAGAGCCCAAATGGTAAAGTGATCAGGACAATATGAAGGATGATGGGAGGAAACATGGTAATTCGGTTAAACTTAAAATTAGGTTACGGTTTCTAAAGAAACAAGAATAAGATACATGATTTTTTTAAATTGAACTTTAATTTCATTATTTATACGATCTAATCTTAGATCCAAATTAAAGTAAGCTTAAGGTAGTTCCTATAAAATATTACTTTTGTGTGCAGTATTCATAGACAAGTAAGCAAATGTCTCAAGATAATTTTAATTATTCAGTTTCAATAGATTGTGTCATTTTTGGTTATGACACAACCGATTTAAAGGTTTTATTGATTAAAAGAGGGGAGGATCCATATTGTAATTACTGGGCTTTACCAGGGGATTTAATCAAGCCGAAAGAAGATATAGATGATTCTGTATCAAGAGTATTGAAGGATCTTACTGGCTTATCCGAGGTCTATATGAATCAAGTTAAGACTTTTGGTGATGTTGGAAGACATCCTTTAGGGCGGGTATTTACTGTAGCCTATTTTAGTTTATTAAAAATTGGGGATTATCAACTCAACCCTTCTTCTTTTGCTACTGAAGCAGAATGGCACTCGGTAAGTCGGATTGGAGAATTGGCTTTTGATCACAATAAAATTTTTGCAACGTGTAAACAAGAATTAGTCAATTCAGTAAAAGTAAAACCAATTGGTTTTGAGCTGTTACCCGAAGAGTTTACATTAACGGAGTTGCAAAACCTCTACGAAACGATATTACAGAAAACATTTGACACAAGAAATTTCCGTAAAAAAATCCATGCTGTAGGCGTTCTAACGGATACGGGTAATTCTCAACGAAGCGTTTCGCATCGTCCAGCAAAACTGTATCGGTTTGATCAAGAAAAATACATGGAACTGAAGCGGGTAGGATATAGTTTTGAAATTTAGTTCGACTATTTTTAAAATTCAATAGTGTCCATTTTTCCAGATAGGTGCTGATTAGAGAAAAGTAATCAATGGACGCTAACGGCAGCAAGCAATTATACTTAAAGTTTTTCGCGCAGTAATTTTTGACAAAAGGTTAAAATATTTTTGGATTTGTAAAATATAATGGTCAAATTAGGTTATTGTTAAAAAAACAATAAGATTAATTCATAACTAAAAAAACCTTTATATGAAAAAAATTTACGTAAGAATAAGTTTACTTTTTACTGTTTGTTTACTAGCCTCAAGTCAATCATTCTCGCAAAATACGGTGGATGCAAGTGCAACAGACAATTGGACTGGATTCATAAATGTTTTTGATTTTGCAGGTGCTTATATGTTTGGCAGTGGATGGGGCGTTGCAGATTTAAAGACTACTGCAGATTCTGCTTCTAACACGATTACTTTGCAGCCCAACTTTAATACATACGCTGATAACGTAGGAGGTGCTGCTGGTGATGTAGCTTATTGGACAAATTCACCAGACGGTGGAGTGACGCCAGGACCTACTGGGAATAAAATTATGGATGCGAGTACGTTCGCTGAGCCTGGTTCAACATTTAACGGTGTAGACCTCACTTTTAGAGGATCTGTATCTGCGTTTACGTTAGATACCTCATTGTATACGGCAAAGTTTTTTATCAAAGCTTTAGATCCTGCTGCAGGATACAACGATGCGTTAGCTGGTGCCGGTGTAAGCGATTTGCCAATGAGTGGTAATTTTTCAATTACTATACCAGGGACAGATTTAGCCACTGGATTGATCGTGCAGTATGGGTTTAATGTATTCGGTGTTAATGCGAATCCTGTTGATGAAGCAACGATAGGAAGTGTTGTCGTAACGGCTTTTTCTGCGCCTACTCAATTAGAGAATAAAGAATCGAGTAAAGTTTCTTTTTATCCTAATCCAGCCAATGATCAAATTAGAATTAATGCGAATCAAATGGTTGATGTGTTAAAAATCCGTGATCTAACCGGTAAGGTTGTCGCTGTGCATACTAATGTGATGCCAAATGAAAGGTTGGATGTTTCTTTTTTATCAAGCAGTTTGTATCTTATTGAATTTCAAACAGGCATGAAGAAAGTAGTTAAAAAGTTAAGTATCAAATAGTTCGTAATATAAATATCAAAAAAGAGGGAGGCGATTGTCTCCCTTTTTTTTTGATAAATTGAGTTGAATGGCTTATGCAGTTAGCCAAGATCCTCCTACTGCAATCACATTTTTTAATTCCAAGTAGTCTTGGTAGTTATTTGCATTGATTCCTCCAGTAGGGCAAAATTTAATTTCCTTGAATAAGGAATGGTAAACCTTGAGGGCTTTTAAACCACCAAATAAATGTGCAGGAAAAAATTTCATAAATCCCCAGCCGTAACCAATTCCCGTAATTATTTCACTTGGAGTTGAAACGCCAGGCAGAAATGGTATTCCAGAATTCAACATCGCTTCATTTAATTCTTGACTTGTACCGGGACTAACTATAAAATCAACTTGACTTTTCACGCATAAATCGACATCGTGCGACGTAGTAACTGTTCCGACTCCTATGGAAAGTCTGTCTCCATATTTTTGCTTAAAAAGAGCAATAGCTTCCCATGACACATTTGTTCTTAACGTGACTTCCACGCACCCAATAGACTTGGCAATAAGTTTTTTAGCGATGGAGTCCACTTCATCTATTTGGTTAATGGTAACAACCGGTATTAATGGGTGTTTTTCTACAATTTGAGCTATTCCGTTTTGCATAATTTAATTATAATATTCCAGCTCCTTCTTCACTGGATCCCACTATATTCCTCAGGTTATTAAAAAGGCTTCGACCGTGGCTATTATTCTGATAATCTAATTTACGGATTGGCCTATTTGAAACTTCTTGATCTAAACATTCTAAGGTGCCTTCATCAGCATTTAATTTTAGTAAATCTCCTGTTTCAATTTTACCAATTAATCCGCCTTCACATGCTTCAGGGCTGACATGAATGGCAGCAGGAATTTTTCCAGATGCTCCTGACATACGTCCATCTGTGATTAAGCCAACCTTATATCCGCGTTTTTGAAGTATGGTAAGAGTAGGTGTAAGTTTATGTAACTCAGGCATTCCCTTGTATTTCGGTCCTTGAAAGGGTAATACGGCTATGAAGTCGCGATTAAGCGCGTCTGCTTTAAATTGTGTAATTAGGTCATCCTGATCATCAAAAACAATTGCTTGGGCTTCTACCGCATGATGAGAAGGATCAACTGCTGATGTCTTAATGATGGCTGTTCCAATATTACCGATTAAAACTTTTAAACCACCCGTCTTATCAAAAGGTGATTGAGCGCTTCTTATTATTTTTTCATTTAACGATTGAACTGGACCATCTACGTAATTAATGTTTTTCTCATCTAATTTGGGGTCTTTCGTATAGTTGCGTAAACCCTTACCCAATATAGTATTAACATCTTCATGAAGTAAGCCGTTTTCTAATAATGTGTAGATGACAAAAGCCATGCCACCAGCTGCATGAAAATGATTAACATCGGCTGGACCATTGGGATAAATCCGAGTGATTAAAGGAATAACTGATGCGAGGTCAGAGAAGTCTTGCCACGTTAACTTAATACCCGCAGCTTTTGCTATGGCTATTAAATGAAGCGTGTGGTTAGTGGATCCTCCTGTTGCTAACAAACCAATAACACCGTTCACAATGGCTTTTTCATCGATAATATAACCAACACTGCGATTAATGTCCTTTATTTTTACATTATTGATTAGCGTTTGAACTGCTTCCCGGTTTAATCCAGTTCGCATAGCCGTGTCTGGATTTACAAAGCTGGAGCCGGGAAGCTGCATGCCCATAATTTCCATCAACATTTGATTACTATTGGCAGTTCCATAAAATGTACAGGTACCTGGAGAGTGATAAGAGTCTGATTCACCTTTTAAAAGTGCACTTCGGTCTATTTTACCTTCCGCAAAATCTTGTCTGATTTTAGCTTTTTCATCATTTGAAATACCACTATGCATAGGGCCTCCTGGCATAAAAATAGTTGGCAAATGACCGAAGCTTAGATTGCCTATAAGTAATCCAGGAACAATTTTATCACAGATTCCAAGACTGATTGCGCCATCAAACATGTCGTGTGATAGCCCTATACCAGCTGATAAGGCAATAATATCTCTACTCAATAGAGATAGGTCCATTCCAGGTTGACCTTGTGTCACACCATCGCACATGGCCGGAGTTGCTCCAGCTACTTGTGCAGTTCCTTTAAATTCGTTAGCGAATTCTCGAATTATTTTAGGATAGGTCTCATAAGTTTTATGAGCTGAGAGCATATCATTATATGCTGTAATGATTCCAAGATTTGGTACAAGACCCTCAGCTAATAACTTTTTATCTGTTGCGCCACATCCTGCAAATGCATGCGCTAAGTTACCACAACTTAAATGTGCCCGTTTCGGTGCGTGTCCAAAATTTTCTTCGCAAATTGTTAAGTACGCAGCGCGTGACTTTTGGCTTCTCTCCCTAATGCGTTCAGTAACTTGTTGAATATGTTTATTTAATTTATTCACACCAATAAATATTAATATCTGGCCGCGCCATAATGAAATTATGAATCGGTAGATTTGTGTTTGATTTTAGAACATCCAGTTTTTCTTGACCGGTAATTAACAATAGTATTTGTTTTGATTTACACAGTAATTCTTTGCTACAAGTAATCCGATTAGTAGGATATTCAGGAGCGTTGGTATAATAAATATAAGCATCATTGTCGGTCAAGGCCTTAGAGGAATTGTTATCTTCTGGAAATATGGATGCAGTATGACCATCTAATCCCATTCCGAGTACCGTGAGGTCTGTTATGTCATCAAAAACTGTGTAGGCAACTTCAACCGCCGCTAAATTCTTTTTTTTATTGTTATTGACTTTAACCATTCCCTTTAAGTTGATAAAAGCAGCTTTAGAGCGTACCAATGAATTACGAATTAATTTCTCATTGCTTTTATCGTGTTCGATAGGCACATAGCGCTCATCTACAAGGCCTGCAGTAACTTTGTCCCATTGCAGGTCTACTTCCGATAACTTTTTGTAAATCGGCCCAGGTGTTGATCCGCCAGATAACAATATGTTGCAGTGATTGCGTTCGGTCAAAGACGATTCAATTTTATTCAGACAAAACGCAACGGCTTGTTGTTGAAGCTCTGTTTTATTTTTAAATTTTTTTAAATTCATTTCGTTTGCCATTGTGCGTCACCATCTAATATTTCATCCCCAGGACCCCAAGTTCCAGATTCATATAAAACTAATCGTGATTCTTTTAACCAATTTTTATTAATGGACTCAATCCATGTCCAAGCCGCTTCTAATTCATCGTGCCTCATAAATAAAGTTTGATTTCCTCTTAAAATGTCGATGATTAGACGTTCGTATGCATCAGGCATCCTACTTTTGAATGAGTCTACAAAATCAAGTTTTAAGGAGATTGGTTTAAAACGGTACCCACCTGGCCCTGGAACTTTGCTTAATTGCACCAGTTCTATTCGTTCTTCGGGTTGCAATCGGATAATTAATTTATTAACCATTTCATGCTGTGATTCGGGGAAGATATTGTGCTGTACTGCTTTAAAATTGATAACAATGTCAGAATATCGTTTTTTCATTCTTTTCCCTGTTCTCAGATAAAAAGGTGTATTCTTCCAACGCCAATTATCGATGAATGCTTTGATAGCCACAAATGTCTCTGTATCTGAGTTGTATTTTTCAATGTTTTCTAGATAAGAGTTGACCTTTTCTCCTGCAATATTTCCGCGCGTATATTGCCCCCTCACTACATCAGTTTTTACGGTAGATTTATCGAACAAACGAAGTGATTGTAGCACCTTAAGCTTTTCGTTACGCACAGCATCTGGCGTTAACTGGGAAGGTGGCTCCATAGCGATTAAACACAAAAGTTGTAAAAGGTGATTTTGAACCATATCTAGTAAAGCACCGGTTTTGTCGTAATATCCCGCGCGTTTTTCTACACCCAATTTTTCGGCAACTGTGATTTGAATGTTATCAATGTTGTCGGCATTCCAGGCTCTTTCAAAAAGATGATTAGCAAAACGTAAAACCATCAAATTTTGAACGGTTTCTTTTCCAAGATAGTGGTCAATTCTGAATATTTGTTTTTCCGAGAAAGCAGAAAGAACAGTGGCATTAATTTGATTGCTCGATGCCAAGTCATGTCCCAACGGTTTTTCTAAAACTACTTTGCTGTTTGCTTGAATTAATTTTTGTTTGTTTAATACGTTGCAAATTTCAGCAAATGCACTAGAAGGAACGGATAAATAATATATTCTTTGCCATTCTTTCTTTGAGTTGATGATGACACTTAACTTTTCGAATTCATTAGTAGATGTATTACGAAGATTAATGAGTTGGACATTTTTTAAAAAGGCATCAATGCTTTTTGGATTTTCATCGGAATCGGTTGTGCGCGAAATAAATTTTTTGAGTTCTATTTTTAAACTTTTTTCTTCTTTAATTGATCGAGAAACACAAATGATTTTAAAGTCCATGTTAAGCTGCCCATCCAACCAACGGTGGAAGAATGCAGGAATTATTTTCCTTTTGGATAGATCTCCATCGCCACCAAAAATGATTGCGTAAAAAGGTTTTATAATGATGTTGTTTTTCATTAAAATCTAAAATATTTAGTCACAATTTAATCGAAGATACAATCTTATTGTAAATAATACTATAAGTATATCTTGATTAAACATTATTCGTCATGTTAAATCTTCATTTAAGCGGTTTCAATTGATCTGTTGGTATTCTCTTGATTTAATCCAACAACCTTAACAAAATAACGAGGTCTTATGATATTCATTATTTTTGTACGTGATGATTGAGAATTTAGCAGCAGAGTCCAATATCCTTATATACGCAGTTCCGTTCTTTGTAGTTTTAATTTTTTTTGAGCTATGGATTGATTTAAGAGAAAGTGCTAAGGGTTATGAGGTTCGAGATACGATTTCTAGCTTAACAATGGGCTTGGGAAATCTTTTGATTAATACTATAGCTAAAGTTTTTGTTTTAGGGATTTTTTGGTTCATTTATGATAATTACCGCTTATTCACATTAGATTATAGTCATTTGTGGGTTTGGGTCTTTGTGTTTTTTGCAGAAGATTTTACCTATTATTGGTTTCATAGAATAAGTCATTCCGTTCGTTATTTTTGGGCTTCTCATGTTGTTCATCACTCATCTAGAAGGTACAATCTTAGTACAGCATTGAGACAAACTTGGACAGGGACGATAGCCGGAGGATTTTTGTTTTGGGTATGGCTTCCAATTATTGGTGTGCATCCGCTTGTAGTTGGTATTTTACAATCAACGAGTTTGATTTACCAATTTTGGATTCATACTGAGAAGATTGTGCGATTACCTAGATTTATTGAATTCATTTTTAATACACCATCTCACCATCGGGTTCATCATTCATCTGAGCCGCGTTATTTAGATCGAAATCATGCAGGAATTTTAATAATTTGGGATAGGTTGTTTGGTACATTCGTGGCCGAAAATGGTCGACCAACTTACGGTTTAACGGTTAATATTGACAGTTTTAATCCGTTGGTCATCGCATTCAATGAGTGGCATAAAATATTATTGGATATTTTCGGGAAGGATTTGTCACTTCGAAATCGAATGATGTATATATTCGGACCACCTGGATGGAGCCATGATAATTCTAGAAAAACTTCAAAGGAATTGAGACTTGAAGAACGGCAATCGAACCAAATCAAAAATAGCCAAAAGGCAAAAAAAGAGATTTAGTTATTTTCAAATCTTAAATGTACCATTTTACCGACTTTTCTAAAGAAAGGTAATTGAGCCATACTTTTGTTCAGGACAGGCATTCTTTTCATAGCATTCGAGTGATTGGTTATGAAATCATCTTTAATGTGTTTCACACCAACATTCCACTTTTCAAACTCTCGACCGTTGACTACTCCCCAGGGTGCTTTAAACTTTATTGCTGAGGTCTTTTTTACGTCTGGATGGCGTCTTTTTAAAGCGATTTTACTGTAAATTTCTGCAACAATTTCCCCATTAGGAAAATGCTTGCTTAATGTGTGAAGCAAGGAGGCAACTTCTTCTTTCGAAAAATACATCAAAAGTCCTTCTGCAGTAAACATAACGGGGCCATTGGCTTCTTTTTTAACAATCTCTAGCCAATTTTCTTCAAAAATGGAATCTGTGTAGTATTTATGTCGGTCAGTTTCCTCATTAAATTCAAGCCAAACATCTTTAACATCTGGCAAATCAAATTCGAGCCAATTAATAGATCCATTGTCAACCCTTGAGAATCTCGTGCATAACCCTGCACCTAAATTGACAATTGTTGCGTTTGGGTATTTGTTGATGAATTCACTTACGTAGGCGTCAATGCTGGTATTTCTCCAGACCATGAGCGCTTGGGTTTCCATGGACAAATCAACCCACCATTTATTTAATTCAGGAAGCTTTTCACAAGCTAGATTGGCGATTTCTACTGCTTTGTCATCAACAATAAAACTATCTAATCGAATAGACTCTCTCGCTTTACCGAAAAGAGGAATCCAAAGTGTTTCTGATACATTTTGCAATGTTTTCATAGGAGGTAGTAAATGGTTTATTAGGCTTCCTAAATTTAAGATAAAAAATGATGCGAAAGTTTAAATGTTATGCTGAATTTGGCATTTCTTTCAACAATTTAATTAACTCAGGCTCAGTTGCTAACGATTGAAATATAATTTTTAAAATGAGTTGATTTTTTATCGGAAAATGGAATGAGAATTGTCTAGAAAAAATGTTTTAATTGACACTATTTATTAGTGAATAATTAATTTTTTACAACTTTGTCAATTGCAATAATTTCGCCATTGTAGTTTATTATTTTTACGGTGTAAATACCTTGAGCTAGTTGCTCAAATTCATTTAACCTAAACAGGTTGGAACCTTTCTGTAATTGTTTTTCAAATTGCAGACTAACCCCTAGAATAGTTGAAATTTGAATTTGGCAATTAGCTTTTGATTCCATTTCAATAGCAATGTTAAAATAGGTACTTGTTGGATTGGGGTAAATGTTGATTCTACGTTCTATATTTCTAGAGACAACAATGGTTTTAATTTGTCTTTCAACACCTTCGAAGTTTACTTGCTTTAGTCTGTAATAAGTACTGGGAGATTTGAATTCCGGATCAATAACTTCATATTGATTTATTTGATTTGAATTCCCAGATCCAGGTATAGTAGCTATTCTCACAAAACTTGAGCCATCAAATGATTTCTCAATGAAAAATTCTTTATTTCGATCTTCTGAATTTGTTGACCACTGCAATAAGTTGCCATGATCCATTGCTTCACCAGTGAAATCGATCAATGAAATGGATAACGGAATGCTGCAGGTACCCGTACATCCACCAGGAGTGAAACGGTATGCGGTTGAAGATTCCGTCCAATTATCACTGTAGTTATGTCCCGGAACAATTTCTGCAGCTGTTCCATCATAATTGGTAATTCCCATTATACCTGCTCCGCCTAGCCAAGAATTACAGGGAACTCTCTGGGTGGTATGGAATTCAATTAAGTTAGTGGTCTCATAGAGCATTAGCTGAGCACTGTAATTTTGTGCTCCTGAAGCTGCACAACCGTACATTTTAATATCATTATATTTTAAAATGAATATTCTGTTGGGGCTTGTACCAACAGTTTGGTATTTTACTTCGTTATTGGCATTGGGGTCAGATTGATCGGGCGCAATGTCTTGCCAAGTTAGTAAAATCGAGTTTCGAGGACAATTGGTTGTGTTGGGCGCGTTTGCAGTCAATTGCCACGGCGAGAAACCGTAAGGGTCTGCATTACCACCGGTTCCGCCGGGTATCTGATTAGCATCACAATTTTTAAAAGTGAGATACCCGTTTGATGAAATCAAACATTTTTGATATTCATTACCATCAAAACAAAAATTAAAACCAAATTCAATCCAATCTCTACCAAAAACATCGTCATCATATGTAATTATGTCTCCAGTAAAATAAGAAACGGGCGCATAAGTAATATTAGACAAGGTGTAGTCCAAATTGCACGGTGGTGGTGTACCAAGGCCAGGAACTTCTTCTACATTGATACCAAACGAGGGAAGCCAAAATGGAAAACCTGCGGCACTCTCTACGAGTATGTAGTAAGTTGTTCCTGCACTAACATCCATACAATTGATATAAGCATCTAGTCCATTTGCAGAACCCAAGCAGGATGTTCCAACAGCATCTGGGCAACCGTCAAGGAAAAACAATCCTGTATTTGGAAAGTCCGAATCCAAATAGATATCAATGGGCACATTGTTCGTGGGCGTATAAGAAAAAACGTAATCATTACCTTCCATGAAAGGTGAGGCACAAGCATCTGGAGCTGAATAAGAGTTGCCAGTAGCAAAAGAAGATAATCCAGCTGCAGAAAACGGTAATGAACTAATATTGTGGGCTGATGCACAGTTAGTCCCAGTTTGTGCAAATGAAAACTGATAGCTCGTAATCAGAGTAATCAAAACAGCTAATATTTTAGAATAAAAATTCATTTACTTTTTTTGAGGCTGTCTCGATTAATTGAGTCATTAACAACGTGTATGCCTTTACGCAGTAATTGTGCATTAATTTCTGACAGCTTCCAAAAAAAGTAAATGAATTTTTATTCTAAAATATTAGCTGTTTGGTTTGCTCTGGTTATGATCTATCAAATTTCATTTGCACAAACTGGGACTAACTGTGCATCAGCCCACAATATTAGTTCATTACCGTTTTCTGCAGCTGGATTATCTTCTTTTGCTACTGGCAACTCTTATTCAGCTCCAGATGCT
>CAJQPO010000003.1 GCA_905480225.1 uncultured Flavobacteriales bacterium
TAGAAGTGAAAATGGAGATTCATTGCCGTATTTAGATGCGATTACGATTACCTTTTTACCAGACAGGCATCAAGAATACATGCAATTTAAATTAGGTAAGTATGAAATGATTTCTGGTTTAGATCAGAGTTTTCAGGAGACATTACTCACTGATTTTGGCGAATTAAAAGAGTCTCTAGATAGTACGATGACATTTTCAAAGCTGCCTTGGCTTAAAACAGATTATTTAGGATTCTTGGTAGATACAACCAAGAAGATTGCAAAAAACAGCCCATTAAGTAATCGCTTAGTTAGGCAAGCAGTTAATTGTGCATTAGATCGAGATGAATTAGTCACGTATATGCGCAAGAATATTGGAAAGGGGGCGAGCAGAGGCTTTTTACCTAAGGGAATGCCGGGGTTTGATCAATTAACTGTTGCGCGCAATGAATTCGATCCCGAAAAGTCCAGAGAGTTATTGAGAAAAGCAGGTTATGCCGGCGAACCCATAAAACTAATAGTTGCCAATCAGTATAAGCAAATGTGTAATTACATTCAGCGTAAATTAAAAGAGGTGGGTTTAGATGTGCAAGTTGATGCGGTTTCGAAATCTGTTCATCGAAAAGACATGGCTACATTTCAAGCTAACTTTTTTCTTAAAAACTGGACGGCTGATTATCCAGATGCTACTAACTTTTACCAGCTTTTCTACAGTAATAATTTTGCTCCAGAAAATGGGCCAAATTATACGCATTTTAACAACGAGAAATACGATGAATGTTTTGAGCTTTTGTTGGAAGAGACCAACGATTCTGTTAAATGGTCTTTGTGTAATCAGTTAGAAGCCATTTTGGTAGAAGATGCACCTATCATACCATTATTTTATGATGAAACTGTCCGTTTTTTCTCTCCGCGAGTAAGCGGAATCAAGGCCAATTCAATGAATCAACTGGATTTGTCTGAAGTTAAATTGCATAACTAATATTCGATAACGGTACTGATTGCTCTGTGATCGGATAATTGTTCCTTATGCGTTTTGAAATTAAAGGAGTTAAAGTCCTTGGAATGGAGTATATAATCAATTCTAATCATTGGAAATGAGCAGTAGGTTCCAGCTGTTCCATTAGCACTCAGTGTAAAAGCATCACAAAAATTTTTTGTGAGGCACTTGTAATTGTAGGAGACGGGCGTGTCATTAAAATCACCACAAAGAACCAGTGGATAAGGTGAGTTGTTGGTGTGCTTTAGAAGTATGTCAGTTTGAACCGATCTTTTTTTGTAGGCATTACTTAACCTGGAAAATATTTGCGAATTATTATTGGCTTTTTGATGTGGCCAAGTTTTATAATTGCCTTCTGCGCCAATAGCTTCATAGTCTGCTTGCGAAAACCTAGCGGACCCAATGTGTGCGTTGTAGATTCGAATGGTGTCCTCATTTATTTTAAGGTCTGTATATAGAAAGCTGTTGCTTTTATCATTATTGAATTTAAAATGAGCGTGATTAATAATGGGAAATTTACTCAAGGTAATTAGCCCGAAGAATTGATTTTGTTTGATGTTGACGGTATAGCCTTCTGCGAAATTTTTAGCCTTTAGAAATTGTATGAGGGTATCTCGTGTTGGAAATTGCCAATCATTGGTCTCATTTTGATGATAAAATTCTTGAAAACAAATGACCTCGGGATCTTCTTTGGATAGAAAGTCAAAGATTTGGTTTCTAGTTTGTTTGTTTTGTGTCCAATTGTATAAATCGAATAGTCGGACATTGTAGCTCATAATGGTAAACTCTGTTGATTTGTTTGGATCGTTCCTATTGGTAATAGTGAGTTGCACGAAATGGCTGAGGTGCGAATATCCAATTAGAATGGTGATTAACGAGAGTAAAAACAGTTTTTTTCTTTTCAATATCCAGTAGACTAAAAAGAATGTATTTGCGAATAAAAAGGCAGGATATAGCAAACCGAAAAATGCAATTAAAGAAATTTTTGCAGGGCTTACAAAGGTTGAAGTATATGCTAGAAGTAATCCGACAATACAGAAAAAGTTAATTGTCGCAATGAACCGATTTAGGCGTGAAAGTGTTTTATAACCTTTTTCCTTCATTAAATAAATAGTCCTTTTCAGCTTTAGAAAGAGACTCGTAACCTGACCTTTTAATTTTATCTAAAATAGCGTCAATCTTAGCTTGTCGATCAACCTTTTGTACATTGTAATCAGCATCTGTCTTGGTTGTGGTCCTTTTGCTTTTATTTTTTGATTTGAAGTCTTTGTTTCGATATTTAACCTTCATTTTACCTCTAGGGTTACTTTTACCTGCAAATAATGCGGTTAGTCTATTTAATAGCCGCGTGAACCAGCTTAATATATCTTTGCCATCCTGCTTAAATTTTACGGCCAAATAGCCAAACGCTAACCCAGCAACATGCGCTACGCTACCTCCCAGGTTATTGCTAAAAGTTGAAATCGTAGAGAGGTCGATTAAAACATAGATTCCTGCGATTAGAATTAATGGAGGTTGGACAATAAGCATGTTGAATCGCATCATAGGAGCATATGCAACAGATGCGCCTAATATTCCCATTACACAACCTGATGCACCTACTATACTAGAACCTACTAAACTTCCTTCAAAAACTCCCAAAGCATGTAAAAGATTAAAAAAGACTACGTAAACAAGAAAACCTGTAATTCCGCTTAGAAGAAAAGTGGCTGTATAATCTTTATCGGACATAAATTGAGACAATACTCTTCCAAAAAAGTAGATGCCAATCATGTTGCCAAAAAAATGACGGGGACCATCATGAATGAGTATATTGGTAAATATGGTCCATGGTTTAAAAAACAGGCTGGGTAAGTGAGCAGTGCCAGCCAGCCAGCTCAAATTTTCTTGGATGGACAAACCTTGTCTATTGACACTGACGACTATAAAATTTAGGATTAGCGTTGTAACAAAAATTACAGCAAAAATCATGATGGTTTTAATGGAAATACCACCTGTTTGATAAATTCTTTTTATATCGTCACTGAATGCCATTTAATAGAATTTGGTTTTGTTTTTTTGCCAGATTAGTAACATAATCAGCCCTATTAAAGCTCCGCCAATGTGGGCGAAATGTGCTATGCCGCCTGCTTGACTGCCAAATGCCTGATAGCCCAGATAAATTTCCAAACCACCATACATCAGCACAAACCATTTGGCTTTTATGGGGATAGGAGGGAAAAGAAGCATGAGTTCTGTATTAGGAAATAACCAGGCAAATGCAGCAAGCAATCCAAAAATAGCTCCAGACGCGCCAACAAGAGGTATGTTCTCCGTACCAAAAAGAATTTTAAGAGTTGGTTCTGGCCAATTGGTGTAAACTGATCCAGTTTCGTTGTAAATTGCTAATTGGTCATTGGATAGCATTTCTAAATAGGGTTGTATTTCAACCATTGTGACAATGTTATGCAATACATAAGATCCTAAACCACAGATTAAATAGTAGGTCAAGAATCGTTTTGGTCCCCAAACTCGTTCAATTTGACTGCCAAACATTACCAGTGCAAACATGTTAAACAGGATGTGCATTAACCCCCTGTTGTCGTGCATAAACATGTGTGTGATAATTTGATAGGGTTCAAAGTTCTCAGAACCCCAATAATAAGCACCTAGAATAGTATTTAAATTTAATTGTTGGCTTGAAAAAACAAAGTTAGCCAACATGAGTACAACATTAATCAAGAGTAGGTTCTTGACAACGGGTGGCATGTTTCTAAAAATATTCTGTAGCATTATTTATAAGTCAAATTTCTTTTCAAATTCTTCTAATGGAACATTGACTGTAGTTGGCTTCCCAGCCGGAGAATAAAAAGGTTGTTCGCAAGCAAATAACTCATCAATTAAGTTTTGCATTTCTAATACAGAAAGTGTTTGTCCACTTTTAATACACTCTGCTTTTGCCATGCTGCGCGCTAGTTTTTCTTCAAAACGAATATGTATTTGGTCTTCGTCCTTAAGACTTGATAAAATAAGTTCAAAAGCATGCTGTAAGTTCATTTCGTTCACTACAGAAGGAATAGCATTAATAATGATTGATCCTTGTCCAAATTCTGATACATCAAACCCCATTCCATTTAGTTGTTTACTGACAGATTGTAGTAAAACAATGTCTTGATTGTTCAATTCGATGGTAATGGGGAATAATACCTGTTGCGCGCTCATTGCATTGTTCGCAATTTTTTGAATGTATCTTTCAAACAAGATTCTTTCATGCGCCTTTTGTTGGTCAATCAAAATGAATCCTGATTTAATGTGGTTGATAATGTATCTTTTATGCAGCTGATAGGGTAGGCGTTGTTCTTGAACCTCCATTAATTCTTCTTCATCATTAACAACATTGGGCGAGTCGTTGGCATTTTTGTACATGTTTTCCAGTGCCAAGATGTCAGACGAACTGGCCTTTTTTCCCGTAAAGTCTGATTGTGCAGATGAAAGGTGAAAGGGATTGTAATCAGGATCTCCTTTTACGTGAGGCGGAGAAACGGTTCTGTCTTTTGGTAATGGATTGATTTCGAAGCTGGTTTCTTGGTCAAAATCAAGCGTTGGCGCTATGTTGTACCGACCTAAAGATTGTTTAGAAGCAGAACGAAGAATAGCATAAATAGCCCGTTCGTCTTCAAATTTAATTTCCGTTTTTGTAGGATGAATGTTAACATCAATTGTAGCAGGATCAACCGTTAAATAAATAAAATAAGAAGGGTGTTGGTCTGGAGCAATTAGTTCTTCATATGCTTTTACAACTGCATGATTGAGATACGGACTTTTTATAAATCGATTATTAACAAAGAAATATTGTTCTCCTCTGGTTTTTCTTGCTGCTTCTGGTTTCCCAATAAATCCACTTACTTTAATAATCGTCGTGTCTTCTTCAATGGGAACCAATTTCTCGTTGTAATTTTTACCCATTATCGCAACGATTCGTTGTCTAAGACTCTGACCGATTAGGTTGTGCACTTCATTACCATTGTGATTTAGTTTCATCCCCAATTCTGGATGGGTTAGTGCAATGCGCAGAAACTCTTCAATTATGCGTCTTAATTCGGCAGTATTTGATTTGAGAAAATTTCTTCTTGCAGGAACATTGTAAAAGAGGTTTTTCACCTGAATGTTAGTCCCCGTAATTGTGGGGCAGGGTTCATTCAGTTTAACCTCAGAACCTTCGATAATTAAACGGGTACCTAACTCTTCATTTGCCGTTCGAGATTTAATATCAACTTGAGCTACAGCAGCGATGGATGACATCGCTTCACCTCTAAATCCTTTTGTCTGAATGGAAAAAAGGTCATCAACCGACTCAATTTTAGAAGTAGCGTGTTTTTCAAAACACATTTTTGAATCCGTTGGATTCATACCAATTCCATCATCAATGACTTGAATTAATGAACGTCCGGCATCTTTTAGAATGACCTGAATGTTTTCGGCTTTTGCATCTACAGCATTTTCTAACAGCTCTTTTACGACAGAGGCTGGCCGCTGTACAACTTCCCCAGCTGCAATTTGACTGGCTACGTGATCCGGGAGTAACTTAATGACATCTGGCATAGATTATCCGCCTAATTTTTCAAAGGTAGAAGAAACCGCATCGATATTCTTGTAGAGATAAACGAATGTTGCGGTGAGAATCGCTAAGATAATGAGTAATCTAAAATTACTTTTAGTTCTCGCCTTTGACACTTGTTTTTTCTTCCAATCAATATCCGTCTTATTTCTGAAGTTCATTTCTCGGCGAACTCTTTCCCCTTCCTCTTTACCTTTTTCTTGTTCAATTTCATTGACTCTTCGCATCAATCGTTCCTTGTCAGCATCGTAGTAACGAGTGGCCAGATTGAAAGACTTGGGCTTTCGGATTTTAAATAATCCTATTCCTTCTTTTAGAATCATACAACAAATTTAAGAATCTATCTACATAACCGAAGGTACAATCAAAATATTGTGGGCACGGTTGTTGACGAATAATAAGAAAAGCTACACTATTCACAATGGCTTTAGGATAAGATGATAGAAAGCCTGAATTAGTTAAATAGGATTAAGGTAAATTTAATTGAAAGAAGGGGAGTTATGCGGTACGTATTGGGAATAATAGCAATAATTGTGTTAAATGTGTCATTTGCCGGTGACCCATTAATCGTTGGAGGTGATGCGGATAGTCCCGCAAAATCTTGGGCGGATAGTGTGATTAGGAAAATGTCTTTGGAAGAAAAAATTGGTCAGCTTTTCATGGTTGCGGCATACTCAAACAGGGATGAACAGCATCGTAAGGAAATCACAAACCTGATTGAAAAGCATCACATTGGCGGATTAATCTTTTTTCAAGGTGGTCCTGCGCGTCAGATTGATTTAACCAATTTCTACCAATCTAAAAGTAAAGTGCCTTTAATGATTGGTATCGATGCTGAGTGGGGTTTGAAGATGCGTCTAGACTCTACGTTTAAGTTTCCTAAACAAATGACACTTGGTGCTATGCAGGAGGATACTTTGGTATATCACATGGGAAAGGAAATAGCCAATCATTGTAAACGAATTGGGGTACATGTTAATTTTGCACCCGTGCTGGATGTCAATAACAACCCCAATAATCCAGTTATCAATTACCGCTCTTTTGGTGAAAACAGAGAAAATGTATCGCGTAAAGGAATTCAATACCTGAAAGGTCTGCAGGATTATGGTGTTTTGGCCAATGGAAAACATTTTCCAGGACATGGCGATACCGACAAAGATTCGCACAAATCATTACCAACAGTGCCACATGGTAGGGCTAGATTGGATTCGGTAGAGTTATTTCCTTTTCAAAATGCAATTAAAAATAACCTAGGTAGTATCATGGTTGCTCATTTGCGGGTTCCGAACTTAGAATCAATGCCGGATTTGGCAACAACTCTTTCCCCTAAAGTTGTTACTCAATTATTAAAAGATGAGATGGGTTTTGAAGGACTCATTTTCACAGATGCTTTAAATATGAAAGGGGTAAGTGCCTATTACAAACCGGGAGAAGTAGATGTTAAGGCTTTGCTGGCTGGTAATGATGTTTTGCTGTTTTCTGAGGATGTGCCCACTGCGATAAAAAAGATTAAAGAAGCAATCAAAAGCAAAGAAATTTCTACAAAGGAGATTACAAAAAGAGTTCGGAAAATCCTAGAATATAAAAAGACATTTGGTGTGGATACATTTGTGCCAATTGGAAAAGAAAATTTATATGAAGATTTAAAAAATAAAAAAGCTGAGTTGCTAAAAAGACGCATTTATGAAGAAGCGTTGACGGTGGTGAAAAATGAGGCGGAGCTGCTGCCCTTGACCGGATTAGAATCAAAAAAAATGCTGGGAATATCAATAGGTAAACCAGTTTCTAATGCTTTCTCAGTAGGGATGGATCGATATTGCAAATTGAGTGTACTACAACTCGACAAGAATGGTGGTCATAATCAGGTATTAGAAAATATCAAAACAATTGCAGAGCATGATGTTATTGTCGTCTCAACGCATGATTTGAGTCAGCGTGTTAAAAACAACTACGGTTTAACGAAAGATGCTGTAAAAATTATTCAGGAATTAGCCATTCTAAGACCAACTATATTGGTGCATTTTGGCAATCCTTATGCTTTGAGTAAGCTTGATTCCTTGACAGATTTAAAAGCAATCGTAGTAGCCTATGAAGAAGAAACAGTTGTTTTAGATGTTACTTCTCAGCTGCTTTTTCATGGAATACCGGCTAAAGGAAAATTACCTGTTTCTATTAATGAGCAATATCCTGAGGGTACTGGAGTGACTTGGACGGATAGAACTCGGCTGAAATATACGATACCAGAAGATATTGGAATTGGCCAACTGGAATTAGAACCCATAGATAGTATAGTTCAAGATGCAATCGCTCAAAATGTTTTTCCAGGGTGTCAGATAATGGCAATCAAAGATGGAAATGTTTTTTATCACAAGGCGTTCGGAAAGCATACCTATGATGGTGACCAAGAAGTAGATCTCAATGATGTATATGATATTGCTTCAATTACGAAAATCGCATCTTCAGCAGCATCAATAATGAAAATGGAGGATCAAAATCAATTTGATGTTGAAAAAACGTTAGGAGACTATCTGCCAAACTTAACCGATAGTACGGACTATAAAGAGGTAGCATTAAAAGACATGTTAACACATCAAGCTGGATTTGTATCGTGGATTCCATTTTATGTGAGAACTTTGCACAAAGGACAACCAAGTTTCAAGCTGTACAGTCCGAAGAAAACACCATTTAACAACATTGAAGTAGCGGAAGGTCTTTGGTTAAACCCTAATTACCAGGATACGATTTTTAAAAGAATCTTAGGAACACCGGTTGCTAAAAATAAAAAATACAAGTATTCGGATTTGGGTTATTATTTCATTAATAGAATAGTGACGGATGTCAGTATGATGAGTCAGCAGGAGTTTGTGGACAGTAATTTTTACAAGCCTCTGGGACTTGAGCAGATAGGTTACAGGCCATTAGATAGGTTTCAGAAGAAAAATATTGTTCCAACGGAGCGGGACGACTATTTTAGGCATCAGTTAGTACATGGTTACGTGCATGATCAAGGTGCAGCAATGTTTGGTGGAGTCCAAGGCCATGCAGGATTATTTTCTAATGCAAATGATTTGGGCGTAATGATGCAAATGTATTGTAACTATGGCTCGTATGGTGGAACCAGGTATTTGTCTGATTCAATTGTAAGAAAATATACATCTTCACCGTTTTTAGAAAACAGAAATAGACGAGGAATTGCATTTGACAAACCGGTAAGAGAAGGTGGTAGTGGTCCAACATGCAGCAAATGTGCATCTGACGAAAGTTTTGGTCATTCGGGTTTTACAGGAACGCTTACATGGGTTGATCCTAAATTGAACTTGGTTTACGTTTTTCTATCTAATCGAGTATACCCAGATGCAGGAAATCGAAAGATCATTTCTATGGGAATTCGAACTAAGATTCAACGTGTATTGTATAATGCTGTAAATTCGGCTAACGAATCTAAGCTTGATTTATGAAAATAGGTATCGTATTGTATCCTACTTATGGTGGGAGTGGAATTGTAGCGACGGAGCTGGGCAAGGAATTAGCCAAAATTGGGCATGAAGTTCATTTTATAACATACAGTCAACCGGTAAAGTTAGGTGGATTTAATAAAAACATTCATTACCACGAAGTTCGAGTCTCTGATTATCCGTTGTTCACGTATACACCTTATGAATTAGTATTGACCAGTAAGTTGGTCAATGTTGTAAAGTATGAGAATCTAGATTTACTTCATGTTCATTACGCTGTGCCACATGCGTCAGCTGCGTACATGGCACAACAAATCCTATTATCGCAAGGGATTGAAATTCCCTTTATTACAACGCTGCATGGCACAGACATCACCTTGGTTGGTAAGGATGCATCTTTTGAACCGGTTATTAATTTTGCAATTAACAATTCAGATGCAGTAACTGCTGTTTCTAATAGCTTGAAGAAGGATACCTTAACATATTTTAAGGTTAATAAAGAGATTAAAGTAATTCCGAATTTCATTCGATTGGAGAATTACCAAAGAAATCCTAACGCAGTTATCAGAAACAAGTATTCACCTAATGGAGAAAAGATAATCACACACATATCTAACTTTAGACCAGTAAAAAGAATTCCAGATATAGTAAATGCATTCAAGAAAATTATCGAATTTCAACCAGCAACATTATTGTTAATTGGTGATGGGCCTGAAAGAGATAATGTAGAACGAATGTGCAGAGAATTGGGGGTATGTGAACACATTCACTTTCTAGGGAGCATCAAATATCCACAGGATGTGCTTCAGATTTCTGATCTTTTTATGCTTCCATCAGAAACCGAAAGTTTTGGACTAGCAGCCTTGGAAGCAATGGCTTCTGGTGTTCCAGTTATAGCATCGAATACTGGGGGACTGCCTGAGGTGGTTGAGAATGGTGTAGGAGGATTATTACACGAAGTAGGTGACGTTGAAGAAATGGTTAAAAATGCTCAGCGAATATTTAATGATTCCGCTAATTTCAAAAAACAAGCTTCGGAAAGAGCAAAGGGCTTTTCTATTGATCAAGTCCTATCCCAATACATTGAGCTGTATGATAGTTTACTATCTGTACAATGTTAAATGAAATTGGTCTTCAATTGCATTTGGAATCCTCAATCCAGTAGTTGAGTCGTATGTAGAACCATATGTTCCAAAAATAAGTACGTAGAATATCCCCTCTGCACAGTCTTCACCGCGCTTGTTTTTCCCGTCCCATTTAAACTCTGGATCGTTAGACTCGAACACTTTCAATCCCCAGCGATTAAATATTTCAACGTGAACCGTATCGTAACAGGGATCTGCTATTCCTTCCAATTCGAAAAAATCATTTTTTTGATCTCCATTTGGCGTGAATACGTTGGCAACTGGATATACATAGCCTTGAGGTGGGTCAACATGAATGGAAGAACCATTATAGGTGGTGTCTGAATTACATTTGGTAGAGTACGCCATAAACTGTAAATCAACATCTTCAATAAACACGTCTCCACAATCAACTTTCCAACAATATTTTAAAGGAACATCCTGCACAGCACCAACGGCCAAATTGGACGTATATACGTAGTTATTCATCCAAACGGTATCCTGCCCCATAAAATTTAAATAATAAGCTGAACCCATACCCGATAAAATAGGACTGATATAATTAGAACCGAAGTCAAATAGGGAGCTAGTTGGCTCGATAAACAAGGTATCTTCGGTGTTAACAGTATCTGTTGCAAATACTTCGAAGCAAATACTATCGTTAAAAGTAACATTCATCGTATCTGGAATAGATAGCATGATGGGAGGGACAATATTGATTACAGCAATTTCCACATTGGTCGTTGTTGTATCTGACCCAGAGCAACCCAGGGAATAAGTAATTAAGTCGAGACCAAAAACAGAATCAACGGTTTCACAAGGAGGATTCCAGCAATATCTTAAAGGAATTTCTCCAATTCCCTCATACGTTCCGCCTCCAATATCTTCAAAATGAGGTATCCAAATGGTATCTTGACCCATATAATCTAGATAATAATACGCTCCTGAAGAAGACCCTCCTGAAGGAGTTGGAGAGACGAAATTTCCTATTAAGTCAAACTCCGTCGATAGAGGTGTTAAATAAATGGTATCTAACCCATCATTGTCATAAGACATGATATCAAAACAAATTTGCTCTTCAACAATAACAGTTATAGTATCGTCTAAAGTCGTGAATAAAGGAGGAGAATCAACGGTACACGCCAACCCCTCGTATTGGATGTCTAAGGTTGTTTCTCCAATTTTAACGCCAGCTCTCCACTCATGCACTTTTAAGGCAAATGCGTATTTTCCAATGTTATCTGGGCTCGCATTTATAATTCCTGTTACCGGATCAACGGTCATTGGTGGTACTCCACCACAAATATCTGCCAGGCTAAAAGTTGGACCAAATGGAGGACTTGAAGCCCAAGTTATAGGTGGATAAGGTTTTGAGTAGGTACCATTTGTTGTCGAAGCGGCAGTTGCACAACCAAGGGGATTCACTAACTCATATGATAAACTGTCACCGTCAGGATCAGTTACCCCAAAATCAAAATATTTTGTAAAACCAACACACAAATAGGCATCTGCGGGATATGGACCGAATTCAGGAGAATTATATACTCCTATTGCAGGGTCTGGCATTTCCGCATAAAACGACATTCCCGTATCGCCAGGCGATTGAATATTTGTTATACTATTGTTTCGTGCATAAAGCTGTGTTTGAAGGTAGTAACCAGCTGTATAATCTGGTATGGTAATAACAGCAGATGTAAAAACACCTCTATCAACACACAAGCCCGTAGGTGTGTAACAGCTGTCTCCAAAAGGAAGGTTTGTTGTAATGGCGGGGCTATTTAGCGAATGACTGGATAGCAATACGTCTGTATCTAATCGATAAATGCCTACTTCAATTGATGTTGGCATAGGTGCAGATAATGCTTCGCAAGATCGATAAACTTTCACAATAACTTGGTACTGGTTCATGCTGACATATTTCACTTCAATGTTTCCGCCGGCGATGTGCGTTGCGAAAATTTGCGAACTGAATATTACTAGAAAGCAAATTGCCAAAATATTTTTCATGTTATCTTATTTCTTTCCTAGACGCGCTATTACTACAAAAAGTTGCCAGCGGACTAAATTCTATGCGAAACTACTAATATTTTGAGGTCTTTTATAGTAATTTAAGCTAGTAAAAAGAATACTTTTGTTGGAAAGCAAATATACAAATGTCGGTCTTGGATAAGGAAATGATGAAATATGGGGTGAAGGAGTTATCAAATAATCTTCAAAAAGATTTATATTATAACTTATTGAGACCTAGATTGATAGAAGAGAAGATGCTCATTTTGCTTAGGCAAGGAAAAATCTCCAAATGGTTCTCCGGAATTGGTCAAGAAGCGATTTCTGTTGGATGCACACTGGCCATGGACGAGGATGAGTTCATGCTGCCCATGCATCGCAATCTTGGCGTATTTACCTCACGGAATGTGCCTCTTGAAAGATTATTTGCACAATTTCAAGGAAAAGCGTTGGGATATACACAAGGCAGAGACCGTTCATTTCATTTTGGTACCAAAGAGCACTTTATAGTTGGAATGATATCGCATTTAGGTCCTCAACTGGGTTTGGCAGATGGAATTGCATTAGCGCATAAACTAAAAGAATCTGGTAAAACAACGCTGGTTTTTACTGGTGATGGTGGTGCAAGTCAAGGAGATTTCCATGAGGCGTTGAATGTAGCGGCAGTTTGGGATTTGCCAGTTATATTCGTCGTTGAAAATAACCAATGGGGCTTATCCACGCCATCTTCTGAGCAATTTAGATGTAAACAATTTATCGATAAGGGAATTGGATATGGCATAGAAGCATTACAAGTTGATGGCAATAATATTACAGAAGTCTATAACACGGTAAAAAAGTTAAAACAATCGATTTCTAAAAAGCCGAGGCCTGTTTTATTGGAATGTATGTCTTTTCGAATGCGTGGCCATGAAGAGGCTTCAGGAACGAAGTATTATCCAGAGGGGATTCAAGATGAATGGGCGAAGAAGGATCCATTAAAGAATTTTGAAAAGTTTTTGATTAGGTCGGAGGTGATTAGTGAATCAGAAGTCGAACAAATGACTCATGGTATTAAATCTGAAATTAATGATGCGCTTGAAATCGCTTATGCTGAACCTGAAGTGCGTGTCGAAACGAAGATTGAATTAGCTGGTGTTTACCAAAATTATGAATTCAACGAAACGCAACCAAAATCGGAAAGTACAAGTGACAAGCGACTAATCGATGCGATTTCAGATGGACTGGGTCAATCCATGGAAAAGTATGACAATCTAGTTGTAATGGGGCAAGACATTGCCGAGTACGGTGGTGTTTTTAAGGTTACAGAAGGATTTATAGAGCGATTTGGTAAAGATCGGGTTAGAAATACGCCGCTTTGTGAATCTGCAATAGTTGGTACCGCTTTAGGCTTATCCATAAATGGATTTAAGGCGGTCATGGAAATGCAATTTGCTGATTTTGTTACCTGTGGGTTTAATCAAATCATTAACAATCTTGCAAAACTAAATTATCGCTGGGGCGAAAACGCAGATGTAGTAGTAAGAATGCCCACTGGGGCCGGTGTAGGCGCTGGGCCATTCCATTCACAATCAAATGAAGCTTGGTTTGTGCATACCCCTGGGCTAAAAATTGTTTACCCAGCGTTTCCTGGTGAGGCAAAAGGCTTGTTAGCAGCAGCTGTTGAGGACCCGAACCCAGTCTTGTTCTTTGAACACAAAGCGCTGTATAGAAGCATTTCGGAAGACGTGCCAAATGATTATTATACGACCGAGATAGGCAAAGCGGCAACTGTAAAAGAAGGGGTTGATGTGTCTATTATTACCTACGGAATGGGTGTTCATTGGGCGGTAGATGCTCTTAAGGAACTTACAGAAATTTCAGCAGATGTAATTAATCTCAGAACGCTGTTACCCTTAGATACTGAAGCTGTATTTAATTCGGTAAGAAAAACAGGAAGAGCAATTATTTTGCACGAAGATTGTTTGACTGGTGGTATAGGAGGGGAGCTTTCCGCTTTAATCACAGAGAACTGTTTTGAATACCTAGACGCACCAGTTGTTCGTTCTGCTAGTCTTGATACGCCGGTACCTTTTGCCATTCCATTGGAAAATAATTTCCTACCTAATAACAGGTTTAAAGAACAATTGTTGGATTTATTAAACTACTGATTAATGAAGATTTTTATTGTATGCATCTCTTTGATTATTGCCAGCTCTGCATCTGGTCAAAGAAGTTCTTCAGCAAACGATATGGAGTTGAAAAAGCTTTTCATTGGGGTAAATTCGGCTGGATATTTTGCCAATAAGAACACAGCTAATTTCTATAACGGTTTTGAAAGCGGTGGTATTGCAAGAGTCATTAATACACAGGTTTATAAAGATCAAATAGATCAGCAATTAATCTACGATTGGACTTTCGGCCAGTTTCCAGAAGAAATGAAGTACAGTGTTGCTCTTCAGTTGGGTGTTCATTTGGGTTATCATGTTAATGAAAATTTTGCATTGATTGCGGACGTTGATATCATTAATCTAAAAGTAAAGGACTTTGTTACATTTAGCATTGATGATCCCAATAACGGATCTCCAGAACCTACCATAGAAACAATGCCAATTTTAGGAGAGGAAAAAAGGTTAAATATTAATGTTGGTTTCCAAAATTATTTAAGTGAGGAGAATAATACATTCTTTTATTGGTCTATGGCGCTCAATGTATCTTCTACGAAATTTGTTAACAACACGATGAAAGTTCGCCAGAATACGTATTACATTGGCGACCCACTTTGGGTAGGTAATGTAAATGCATTTACAGGTGCTGTTGTTAATGAAAATGGTAGGACCAAACCCGGAGGAATTGGTTTTGGTGGTGTTGCGGGTATCGGAGTTAAGTTTAAATTTAACCCCAATTTTATTTTTGATTTGGGATATAACTTGAACTATTCAACGATTAACTTGACGGATTATCAGCTAACTAATAAAACTCGTGGAGTGCATCACAGTCTATTTGTCCGAATCATTCGTGGATAAAAGCATTGCGCTATTTATGGGTTTCATTATCTGCGAACAATAAACTACAAATTGCAAATTCATTGCGATTCGTGTTCCATGCAAGAACATAATAATTGGAATCAATCTGCTTTAAAGAAGCAAGATCTAGTCCACAAGAATCATTTATTGCATCATTAAGTTCAAAATTAATCGCTGGCGTAAAAACATTATTCGAATCTGAGAAATGATTTATTTTGGAAGTGATCGATTTATTTAAGGTTTGATTATGCAGCAGGGACAAGTGGTTAGAATCAATTAAAAATTGGTGTTTATTCCAAAAACCACGGTCATTTTCACTCTGTTGATTGACTTTTAGAGTCTGAGTCATTTCTTTCATTCCGTCTTTATTCAAAATAATTAGAGCTAATTGGTCGGTGCTAAATGAAATCTGTTGCTCTTGACCAACAAAGTGTTTTTCTCGCTGAGAATGTGAGGCGCTAAGGACGATTTCATCCCGAAACAAATTCATTTCTCCCATTTTATAGCCCAATAATCCACCATTTTTTTTGGCGATTTTTTTGCCTTGACTCTGTGTTAGGAAATCAAAATCAAAACCATATTGTTTAAAGATAATCGGGCGAGATGTTTGGTCAATTTTATAATAGAAACAACCTTCAAATACACGGTAATTGACCGAAGAATAAAAGCCAGCCAAATGCAGATTGTTTTGTTCATCTAATTGGTATTTAATATCAGCAATGCGCTTACCCATTAGCTTTAAAGATGTTCGGTGGTGCTTCTTTTTTTCTGGGTTGATGGTATACACGAAATAATTATTGTCTTGTGCTATTATGTGTCTTTTGATTAGGAAAAATAATCCAGTGTTGGACATAACTGGAACATTTACTTTGACCCTGGTATTCTTTTCAGGTAATGCAAGCTTGTAATAACATTGTTCATGAATAACATCATCAAAAACCCAGACTTCAATTTCTTCATTGGTTCCCTTGATATAGGGAGTTTCAGCTATGATACCAAAATACGCTCCATTATTGGATTTTGAAAAGTCAAATACTGAATTACTAAAAATGGCCTTGCAAATTATTTCAGGATTAGAAAACGCATAATCATCATAAATTCTTGCCAACACACAATTTGCGTTATCAATTACCTTAGAAGTGAAAAGGACTATTTTGTCATTTAAGTAGGTGCATTGCAAAATAGATTCGTTCTCAAAGTTCAGTTCAATTTCGGAATTATAAAGTAGCTCCTTATTGAATTCTATTAGTTTTCCTTGCTTCTTAGATTTAGAATGAATTAGCACCATAATGTGCTCATTTTGCGTTTCACCAATGATTTGGGCATAAGGCATTTCATTGGCTTCTATTCTTGCAGAAAACCTGCCAATTGCATTTTGCGCAGCGCAATTCAGTGTATGGATAAATAAAATGAAAAGTAGAATGTTTTTCATAAATCGTAGAATACTTCAAAAGTATTCAATTATTCGCAATTGCATTTCGCAAAATTCAAACGTGCTTATTTATGATTAAAGTGTAATTTTAACATGCATCAAATTTAAGTACCTCATGAAATTACTTCTTTTCTTTTCTTCTTTATTTTTAATTAGTTTCGGACTGCTGGGTCAACACATCGTTCCAATTCAAGCCACGCCGCATGAGTTAACAAAATCTTCGATTAATGATTATAGAAAGACTTACGATAATGAATCAAAAGCGGTCATTACAACACAGCCTGTCGGAAACCTCAGAACAATGGCCGAATGGGAAGAGGTTCAGGCCATATGTATTACTTGGACGAGTTATAAAAGTATTTTAGCCCAAATCGTTGCCGAAGCGCAAAGTGAATGTGAGGTAATTATTCTTTGTTCCAATGCTGCATCTGCACAAAGTGAACTGATAGGCTACGGTGTATCGCTTACTAATGTGACTTTTGTAGCGGACGATTACAATTCCATTTGGATGCGGGATTATGGTGGAAATACCGTTTATAAAGACTATGTAGATTCTCTTATTCTGGTTGATTGGATTTATAACAGGAGTCGACCTGATGACAATACCGCGCCTGACGCAATAGGCAGTTTTAAAAACATTCCGGTTTATGAAATGTCCCAATCGGGAAGTGATCTGGTTCACACAGGTGGGAACTTTATGGCCGATGGATTTGGAACGGCTTTTTCTTCTGAGTTGGTGGATTATGAAAACAGTGTTTCAGGTTCTTTCAACATAACAGTGAAAACACCTGCGGAGGTAGATCAATTAATGGAAGACTGGATGGGAATTGATACCTATGTAAAAATGACTGTTCTACCGTATGATGATATTCATCACATTGATATGCATATGAAATTGATTGATGAAGAGACGCTTGTTATTGGTGAATTTCCAACTTCTGTTTCTGATGGACCTCAAATAGAAATGAACATTCAGTATGTACAAGATAACTTTACTTCGGTTTATGGAACTCCTTATAAAATTATCAGAATTCCAATGGTTCCTAGTACGTCTGGTGGTTATCCAACGGGTTCATGGGGAGGAGCTTCCTACAGAACCTATGCTAATAATCTTATTGTAAATAAAAAAGTTTTGGTTCCTACTTATAGAGAGGAATACGATTCCATTGGCTTAAGAATTCTTAGAGAATCCATGCCGGGTTATGAAGTTATTGGGATTGATTGTGATAATTCAGGTGCAAATATTATTGGTTCTGGTGGCGCAATTCATTGCATTACCAAGGCCATTGGGGTGGAAGACCCATTGTTGATTTCTCATCAAGAATTACCAAATACTGCAGATGTCAGTAACCCTTATAATGTCGATGCTTTAATCATGCATCGATCTGGAATATCTGATGCAATTTTATTGTACAAAGTTGGATTGTCTGGAACTTATACATCCGTATCCATGAGCAACACTTCTGCAGATAATTGGGCAGCTGAGATTCCCGCACAAAGTGCCGGTTCAAAGGTTTATTATTACATTAATGCAACATCCATGTCTGGCAAAAATCAAGTAAGACCAATAACTGCACCCGATGGTTATTTTCATTTTGAAGTTTCAGAAAGTGTTGGGGTTGCGGATGTAGAAATTTCTTTTGGTCGTGTTTTTCCTAATCCATCAGCAGGTTTAACATGTATTGAATTGAATAATACTAGGGAATTCTCAGGAACCTTATCTGTTTATAATGTTCTTGGACAAGAATTAGAAACCATTCATGCTGGATTGTTTAGGGGTAATAATCGAAAATACTTTATCGATGTCTCAAATTATGCTGCTGGTGCGTATCAGGTTGTTCTTAAATCAAATGCTATTTCACAATCGAAACCTCTTCTTGTGTATAAATAAAGAATCTTTGTGAGCTAGTAGTTTAAGTAATAAAAAGCAGTGTCACCAATATTACAAGTAATTGAATTACTGTAAGAATTTGTAAAACCATTTTTGGTTACTATCCATCCAATATCAAGTGTGCTATTGCCAAAGGTTAAACATTTTAATGAGGTGTCAACGGTGTCACCACTTAAGTTTGAGATGAGGTTTCCACAACAGCTCGGGCAAGATGGTTGACTGCTCGTAATTTGATATCGCAACAAGTCGGAAGAGTCTACGGGACTGGTATTTTTAATAATTACTTTGTACCACGCTTTTGGCTGTAAATTAAAATCGTAGGTATTGGTTTCATTTCTTTGCAATTCATCAGAATCGAGAACAAGCGATTCACTAAACCTGTTTTGTCCAGTCACATCAATTTTATATTCGATTGCATTATAAGCTTCAAAATCATGTGAGTAATGACCAGAAGCATTTGAATTAGCGGTATGAAACACTACGAAATTATTAGAATATGTACCCGATGAAATTTCTTTTACAGCTAATTGAATTTCTGCATCAGGAATCGTACTAGATGCGTCACTTATGGTACCTTCAATTGTGATTCTTGCCGAACTTGGTTTTTTACACGAATAAAACGTTGAGAAGAGTAAAATTAAAATAGTAACAGAAATAGAAGTTCTCATTTCATGTCAAAGGTATCCGTTGCATTATCGTAGCTTAGATAGTATTCTGCTTTTTCTAGATTGGAAACCTTCACAGAATCTCCATAACCTCTCTTGACTAATCGCCCGTATAAATCATGTATTTCATATTGTGTAGGGAGAGAAAAAACCAATTCTTTGGTTCTTTTGTTATATATGAAAGTTAATTTCGGTATGGACGATTTATGAATTACAGAAGTGCTTTTTTTAATTTTTCCTTCGTAATTCCGCTGAATTATGCGGAACTTATTGTTTCCCGAAATCAGTTGAACTTTGAATAAATAGTCATGCATGTCAGGCGTGCCAATTCCTGCAATTTGACCAACATCAACCCATTTATTCCATTTGAATTGTTGAACTACATAGTCTAAAATACCGGCTTCATTGGAAGTGGACCATGTCAAAATTCCTTCAGCGTTTAAATCAATTTTTTCGGTTTCAAAGGTTGGTTTTGGCTTTAGTCCCGCTGGATTTAATACTTTAGGAGCACATCCACTTTTGTGTTTGATTTCAATAACAACCCTTTCTCCTGTCTTCAAGTCGAATTGTTTCAAATCAATTTCAAATGCTTTTCCATTTACTTCATCTGGGATTAGTTCTCCATTCACTCTAACCTCGTAAGTACAATAGCCAACTCCATTCTCAGGGTATGGATTTGCAACATATATATTGCGATTTTGGTATTTGCCTTCAAGAATTATAACCCCTTCTTTTTCGTATTCATTCACCGCATAAGTGAATGACATTAGAATGACCAAAATGGCAATGGTTAATATTTTGAGAAGTGGTTGCATGGTATAAAGTTACAATGTATACGTTAAATAGCCATAAAAGTGACGTAGAAATGTTACATTTCTTTAGATATTCTGGATTAATGCCTGAAATGAATAAACAAACGCCCCCAATTCTTCCCATCTTTTTCTACTCTGTGATACTTTTGCTTAATGGTTTTCTGATTCAAAAATCGAAGAACCTTCTTTTTTAATTGACCAGAGCCCTTACCCGGAATAATCTCAACCAATTTGATTTTTTTATCAATTGCCTCTTCAACGATGTCTTCCAAAGCTTGATCTATCAAATGGCCTTTGTTGTAAATATCATGAAGATCTAATTTAAGTTTGGCCATGGTTCATTTTATACGAATTACAAAAATCGATAATTTGTGGAAAAAAACAATTGAATTCAGTGTTGTATAAATTCTCGTGTAACAACAAATCGGAGCTGGCATTTCTCATGTTATTTTCAAATTTGGTTCTTTTGGATAATCCATTAAGTGCTTTTGAAATACCTGAAACGTTTTGATAGCTAGTCAGCCAATCGTCTTCGACCATCTTATGGAATATCATTTGGGATAGCGGTGGCATGAATTTGATGTTCTTTTCAAGAATTTGATATTTATCGTTGATGAATGTTTCTAATGGTTCTTCACTAAATTTTAACCAATTTTTGCACAGGAAATAGTCGTAAAATAAATCAACGAGAATTCCAGAAAATTTATGATGACGAGGGTATAGTCGCGCTTTACCTTGTAAAACAATTTTATGATTATCCGTGAATGAATCAATTGCTCTGTGCATTTTAATTCCCATTGCTATTCGAGGAGAGTAATTTAAAAAAGCATTGCCTTTTACGGCATCGCCAATAAAATTGCCGATGAGCAATTCATTGTCATTTCCACTAAGCAAAAGATGAGCCAGGTAATTCATAGGTATTTATGTGCTTTTGTAATTTGATTCATACCTTTCCAGTAAATTTAGTAAAAGCAGTAATTTATCAGTATGAGTAAGGCAGTTTCTTATTGGATTGCGCAAGTTCTGGGTTGGGGAACACTCATTACATTGGGTTTAATTTTTCAAAAGGGGGAGATACGGTCTGAATTTGTTTTAGAGGCGGCACTTTTCTTTTTGTCAGGAATAGTTATAACTCATTTCTACAGAGGCATAATTATTAAATGGAATTGGCTCACTCTAAAATTGATTAAGCTAATTCCAGTCGTGTTAATCGCTAGTATTCTATTATCTGTTTTGTTTTTTTCTACTGATTTCATGATGGATTATTTGCTTGGGAGAAGACCGGTTATTTTGAAAAATTTCGGGGACTTAATTTTCCAGATTTTAAGCTATGCTGCTTACTTTTTATTTTGGTCCATTATCTATTTTGGTTACCATTTATTTGAAAAATCTCGAGAACAGGAGATTAGAAATATTCAACTCAGAGCAACTAAAAATGTAGCTGAATTGCAAAACTTGAGAACTCAACTTAACCCTCATTTCATGTTTAACGCTATGAACAGCATTAGGGCTTTAGTGGATGAGAATCCTGAAAAAGCAAAAGTCGGCATTACCAAGCTATCTAATTTACTTAGAAGTACTTTGATAGCGGGTAAAAAAGATTTATTGCCTTTTGAAGATGAATTAGATATCGTTAAGGATTATCTAGACTTAGAAAAAATTAGATTTGAAGAACGATTAAATTTTTCATTTGATATTGAACCAGAATTATTAAAGCGAAATTTCCCTCCGCTATTATTGCAAACCATTGTTGAAAATGCGGTGAAACATGGAATTTCAAGTTTGTCTAAGGGTGGTAGAGTTTTCATTTCTGCCAATATGGTAGAAAACAACATGATTATACGGGTTTTAAATTCTGGAAAATATAATCCAGATAAACGTTCAAAATCCACGGCCATAGGAATTGAGAATTCAATAAAAAGATTACAAATTATGTTTGGAGACCAAGCACATTTGAAAATTGGAAATCATGCTGGTGAGGTTAGAACTACCATTACACTCCCATTGAATGAATAAATAGTCAGAGTATGAAAATAATAATTATTGATGATGAAAGGTTAGCCCGTCAGGAACTCGCAAATTTATTGAGTGAGTATGCCGAGATGGAAATAGTTGATCAGTGCAGTAATGCCAACGATGCCATTGTTAGCATTGAAAAATGGAATCCAGACCTTATTTTTTTAGATATTAATATGCCCGAAAAATCTGGTTTTGATCTTTTGATGGAATTAGAATATGCTCCGAAAGTCATTTTTGTAACTGCTTATGATGAATTTGCACTCAAGGCATTCGAAGTAAATGCATTGGATTATTTGCTAAAACCAGTAGATCCGAATCGTTTACAGGAAGCGGTTAATAGGATTAATGCGGAACAAGATTCAATTCCAGATTTATTGAAAGACCAGAATGGAAGACTTGGAATGAATGATCAGATATTTTTAAAGGACGGTGAAAAGTGTTGGTTCGTAAAATTGGAAGATATCCGATTGTTTGAATCAGAAGGGAATTATGTTCGTGTATTTTTTAAAAGTTTTAAACCGCTGATTCTGAAGTCATTGAATACATTGAACGACAGGTTGGATCAGAAACACTTCTTCAGAGTAAGTAGAAAGTATATAGTTAATCTTTCCTACATTGATAAAGTTGAAAATTGGTTTAATGGTGGTCTTCAGCTGACTTTGAAAAATGGGGAAAAAATAGAAGTCTCTCGACGGCAAGCTACCAAATTTAAAGACCTGAAGAGTCTTTGAATTCATCGTAATAATTAAACGTTTTATCCATTCGAAAATTTAGTTAGTAGAAATTGTGTGACAAGATTAAATAATTGTTCCCATATTGTAAATAAGAAATCAAAGCATGGATCAACTTTACATTCAGGAAACTGCTCTCACGCCAGAAGTAATTTTCCGCCCTAGTGATGGTACTTTTGTAATTTCAGGAAAGTCTATTCCTGAAGATGCTGAGACATTTTACAGCCCAATACTAGATTGGGTAGACCAATTTTCGAAAAATGTATCCTGCGAGGTACATTTAACTATTGAATTAGAATTCTTTAATATATCTTCTTCTAAAAGGCTACTTTTTTTAATGTACAAGTTAAATGAGCTTGTGGATCAAGGGGAAAAAGTTGAAATTACTTGGATGTGTAAAGAAAATGATGACGATATGTACGAGGTAGGTCAAGATTATGCATTTATGGTAAATATTCCATTTCATTTTTACACTAACGGTGAAAAAATGCTAGCGTAAGGATTGCTTTTCTCATTTTTTCTCCTTGAGTTAATAGAGAATTTTATTGTACCCAAAATATTTTTTCTCAAACTAATCTATAATAACTGATGGAATCATCAATTGAATCCTAGTTTTGTGCTATTTTTGCCCGAATCAGTGCGAATAGTAAAAGAAATACCTCATAGACAGTTCAAAATTACCATCTTTTCATGGAATGGGAAGTTCCAGATTAAAATAGAACTTGATCAATACGAACAGGTTTTTAAAATTAAAGAAGAGGATGTTGAAGGAATAGAGGATGTTGTCAAGATGTTAGATGCGGACTTCCTTAAAACTACTATGCAGCGTTTTTTAACTATGCGTTCGGATTTTGCAGAATCTTTTAAGCGAAAAAATTTCATCAATGAATAATAAAGCCCTTTCCGTGGTTAATGTGCTGCTAATAGTAGCAGTAATCATCTTGTTTATCATGCAACTTAATAATTCGGAGCCTACAGTTGAAAATAATGAAATGAGTGATGATCCGGTACCAGAAGTAAATATTAAAGACGAAGTTTTGACCAAGCCGGATTCTGCTATGGCTAAACTACCAGAGTTCAATCGAGGTTTAAAAATAGCTTTTGTTAACTCAGATAGTCTTAATAAAAATTATAGATATTATGAAGATGCTAAAAATGAGATCAGTCAGGAATTAGCCAAGGTTCAGGGAAGAATAGAAGGGAAAAAAAATGCGCTCATGAAGAAGTATGCGGCCTTAGAACAAAAGGCCCAAGGCGGTCAAATGTGGAATGATGAAATTCAAGCAGAAGCTGCTAAACTGCAAGAGCAAGAAATGAGATTGGGGCAAGAAGCACAAGAGCTTCAGGCTAAACTGTCTAATGTAGAATATGAAGTTACCTTAAAAGTAATCAATGAAACGGCAGATTACCTGGATGAAATTGGCAAAGAACTAGGGTATGATTATGTACTAACTTATGCGAAGTCTAATCAAATCATTGTTTTCGCTAATGAAAATTTTGATATTACCGATTACGTAACGAAAAAATTAAATGAGGCCTACGCTTCGAAAAAGAACTAATGCTAATTGCTCAAGCTAAAAAAGAAGAGAACGTTATTGAATACATATTGTATATGTTTCAACTTCAAGATTTAATTAGGGGACTTCGCTTTGAAGAAGAATCCATTCGATCCAATTTAGCTGTGCCCATGGCCACATCCAAGAAGGAAGAAGAATTGATAATGGATTGGTATCGTGATCTTGTTAAAAAGATGACAAATGAAGGGTTGCGAGAAAAAGGATTTATAAGTGATGTGCTTTCGGTCATCGGCGAATTATCTCTTTTACACGGTATGCTAATGCAACAACTCAATGATAAAACATATGCGGGTATTTTTGAAAAAGCAAGGCCCTTTATTGAAGAGTATAAAGTCAAATCAAAAGATGAAAAAGTATCAGATATCTTGATTTGTATCAATGCGATGTATGCAAAATTATTACTTAAATTAAAGAAGACTCCAATATCCAAAGAGTCCGAAGAGGCGTTCACCACGTTTTCTGCTTTATTGGCTTACCTGGCCATCAAATACAAAGAAATGTATCAAGGTAAATTGTCCTATTCTTTAAATTGATTATTAAATCAGTTAAAAGCTAAATAATTTTTGAAAAAACAGTTTAAATCTTTCGGCTTGTGTATATTAGGCGTAAGGAACATCTCGATTAATAGATAATTATTAGTTGAATAGTTGAAAAAAAGGAAAACGATTATGATAAAAACTTCATTAATTTTCCCATCCATTCTATGGGTATTTACTATGTTGTGTTCTTGCGTAACTGACAATCACGATCAAATAGTTGAAGAAAGTGATTATAATAAGCCATTGGCAAACCTTGCTATAGATGAAGTGGAGCTGGTGATGATACCTACGCCCGTTCAAACTCCGACCATATTGGTTCATTCTAAATGCAACTATAATCCAAGCCATATTGAATTTGCTGACCTTGTTGGCAAGTCAACAACCAGCAGTCAAAAGGCGATAAGTTTGGGGATAAGTATTGTGGATTTCACTTATGCAGGTGTTAACAAAGACCATATTTTGGCCAAAGAGAAATTAGCAAATTGTATGGGTTTAATGGATGACTTGGGAATAGATATTCCTAAGGATGAGGAATTTTTAATTAGAATAGAGGAGAACCTAGAAAACAACGACTCGCTTTCCTATTATGTTCTTTCAGCTTTTGAAAGAAGTACTCAGTATTTTAGGAATACCGACAAAGAAGAGTTGGGCATATCTATTTTAGTGGGTACCGCCTTAGAAAGCTCTCTTCTTTTAACGCAAGACTTGAATCCAGAATTGAATAGTGTATATTTTAATTTCTTTAGTCAGCAAAAACAGTACGCCAAGGGTTTGGAAGTCATTATGAGAAGGTTTAAAGGCCTCGAGTCGATGAAAAGAAATATAGAAATAGCTGAGAAATTAAGAGGAGCTTTTGAAAAATATGAAGACTGGGCGACTTCTGCTGATAGTGCTTTAAGATTTCAAGAAAGTAAAGACAACTTAATTGCTGAGATCACAGAAGTAAAAGAAAATTGTTATCACTAAAGAAAAAAAGATGAAGTATTTATTGATTTTATTATTGATTCTTTTGATGGGAGAATCTGTTTTTGCATCAAGGACAAGAATTACATCACAAACCAGTGGTAATTGGAGAGATGTTACTACTTGGGACTTAGGTAGAACACCTGAGAATGGAGATATTGTCGTAATTGACGCGCTTCATACGGTTACGGTAATATCAAATAATGGAACTTGTAATGGTGCACCAGACACACACTTGTACGTTAATGGTACTTTAACTTTTTCAAATGGATCAAAATTAAGGCTTGGTTGCGCCTCATCTGTGACTATTGAAGTCGGGGGCTTACTTGCTGGAGGTTCTGGGGGAGGTTCTAGTAAAAAATTGTACATCTGTGAAAACGAACAATGGAATTCCAGTGATCCAGATGTTCCTGGTTTTTATGTTTTTGGAAAGCCTCTACCTATTGAATTAATGGATTTCAGCGCAGAAGTGAGTGATAATAACATCTTATTAGAGTGGGTTACAGCTGCAGAGGAAAACAATGATTATTTTGAAATATTAAGAAGTAAAAATGGATTAAGTTATGAGGTAATTGGACAAGTTTATGGTTCAGGAACAACCAATAACACAATGTTCTATGAGTTTGAAGATTACGATCCAATTGACGGATTGTCATACTACATGCTCAGACAGACTGATTATGATGGAAAGTCCGAATCCTTTAGTCCAATTGCTGTGGAATTTACCACAGAACCTGATGGGTCATGCGTTTTAACGGTTTATCCTAACCCATGTCCAGGAAATTGTAAAGCGAAACTTAATGAGTGTCCTAATGGCAGTCCACAGGTTAGACTAATGATGACAGATGCAACTGGACATATGGTTTCTGAAGTGTACGATTCTAGGAATTTTGATGGCTCATTCGATATACATATTGATAAAACCAACAATTTAAAGCCAGGCGTTTATGTCATATCAGCGATAATAGGAGAAGAAAATATTTCCGAAAAAATCATCTTGAAATAGAGAATCGTTTCTACATAATTGTTTTATTCATTTCTTAATTAATGGCGGCGTGGCTCTTGTAAATCGTTTTATCAGCTAATCCGGCGTTCTTGTCATTCAATACCTCCCTGTTGTAATTTTTTGATGCTAAAAAATGTGCTGTCCACGTACATTTGAGAAACAATTTTGCCAAACATGAAACTAAATCAATTATTTACTAAACAAGTATTGAAAATAAATGCGAGTAACGACTCATTGAAGGTTACGGTTTTTAGAAGAATTTTAATCTTGTTAGCACTTTCTTTTATTTCTCCATCTTTTATTAATGGTGCAACAATTACGTCATTATCTAGTGGGAACTGGAGAGATGTAAGTACGTGGGACCTCGCAAGAACTCCAGAAAATGGGGATATCATAATAATTGATGCATCACACACGATTACTATGCTCACAAACAATAGTTCGTGCAATGGTGCCCCTGATACGCACTTGTATATTCGTGGTACTTTAACCTTTTCTAATGGTTCAAAATTATGGTTGGGTTGCGGTTCTTCCGTTACCATTGAAGTTGGCGGCTTACTTGATGGAGGTTCTGGTGGAGGTTCAAGTAAGAAGTTGTATATATGCGATAACGAACAATGGAATTCGAGCGATCCTGATGTTCCTGGGTTTTACGTTTTTGGAAAGCCCCTTCCAATAGCATTAATGGATTTTAGTGCCAAGGTGGGTGATAATTACATCTTACTGGAGTGGATTACAGCTGCTGAAGAAAACAATGATTATTTTGAATTATTAAGAAGTAATAATGGTGTGAACTATGAGGTAATCGGTCAGGTTGATGGTTCAGGAACGATAAATAATACGGTCATTTACAATTTCGAAGATTTGAATCCTTTAGAAGGACTGGCTTACTATAAGTTAAGACAAACCGATTATGATGGTAAATCTGAATCGTTTGATCCAATTGCCGTGAAAAATACTAATGAAATCGTTGGTCCTTGTATTTTAAGTGTTTACCCTAATCCTTGTCGTGGAAATTGCAAGGTGAAACTAAGTAATTGCCCAGAGGGGGTAAACCGAATTAAATTAATGGTTACCGATGCAACAGGCCTTTTGGTTAATGAATGCATTGAAATAAAGAAATTCGACGGTTCTTTTGATATACAACTTGACAAATCGAACGATTTAAAACCTGGAATTTATTTAATTTCGGTTTTAGCAGGACGAGAAAGTTATTCAGAAAAATTAATTATCCAATAGTTATTTTAGATATCTAAAGTCTTGGTCTTTTTTTAAACTGAGCAAAGTTTCATAGATTAAAGAAATAACATGCTCAACGTCATTTTTGTGAACTGTTTCAACTGTTGTGTGCATGTATCTCAAGGGCAATGATATCAAGCAGCTTGCAACACCTTCGTTTGAATAAGCAAATGCGTCTGTGTCTGTTCCTGTAGCTCGAGAAGCGGCTAATCTTTGAAACGGTATTTTATTTTTTTCTGCCGTTTGAATTACTTGTTTTAATAAATTGTTTTGGACTGCAGGGCCGTAGCTTAGAACAGGTCCACCGCCCATTTTCAGATCACCTTGGGCTATTTTGTTAACCATAGGTGTTTGTGTATCATGGCAAACATCAGTCACAATTGCTACATTAGGTTTGATTCGTTCTGCTACCATTTGAGCTCCTCGTAGTCCTACTTCTTCCTGAACAGCATTGACAATATACAGTCCAAAAGGTAAAACAACGTTGTTTTCTTTTAATAATCTGGCTACTTCTGCGATCATAAAGCCGCCGATTCTATTATCCAGAGCCCGACCAACATATTTGTTTTTATTAAGAATCATGAATTCATCTTCATAGGTAACAACACAACCCACATGAATGCCTAATTTTTCAACTTCTAACTTTGATGAACAGCCACAATCTAGAAATATATTTTTCAGCGTTGGACTTTCTTCTTTTGGCCTCCTTGTATGAATTGCTGGCCATCCAAAAACGGCTTTAACCAGTCCTTTTTCTGTGTGTATGTTGACTCTTTTAGATGGAGCAATTTGGTGGTCAGAACCTCCATTTTTCCTGAGATATATGAATCCGTCTTTGGTAATGTAATGAACGAAATAGGAAATTTCATCTGCATGCGCTTCTATAACGACTTTGTAGTTGTTTTTAGGATTAATTACACCAACAACCGAACCGTAGGTATCTACAAAATAATCATCTAGGTAAGGAGAAATATACGATAACCATAATTTTTGACCTTCTGTTTCAAACCCAGTGGGAGACGGATTGTTTAAATAGGTTCTTAGAAAGGTTTCCGCATTTTTTGTAATTATTTTCTTTTTGGCCATAAAACTCAGATATTAAAAGGGTATAAATTTTGTACATTCGTTCCTGCACCAAATTAAGTAAAATGCGAGCAATAATCTCATTTTTTTTTATCGCGATATTCTGTGGTACCTCAGCAGCTCAAGAAGATGACCTACAAGCTAAAAAAGATTCTTTGATTCAGAATGATAGTTTATTTCAAATTGCGGAGGCGGAAAGACACTATAATCTTGGCGTTTCGTTAATGCAAAAGAATGAAAATCCTCGTGCAATTGATGCATTTAATTTGGCCTTATCGATTATGCCAGATTTTGTTGTAGCCAAGTTTAATAGGGGTATGGCTTACTTTTCAATGAGTCAAAATGACAAAGCTAAAGGCGACTTTATACAAGTTTTGAAAATGGATTCGACTTATCACCAAGCTCATTTTCAAATCGGACTAGTCCAAATGAAAAATAACCAAATGGAACCAGCCTTAGCCTCTTATTCTGAGGCGATAGCCTTAAATAAAAAGCAAGCAAAATATTTTTATTATCGAGGGATGATCAAGTTTCAGCAGAATGAATTTAAAGAAGCCATTGTTGATTATGACCGTGCTATAATGCTAAAAAGAGATTATGCTTATGCCTATAACGATAGGGGAAGTGCAAAACGAAAATTAAATAATTTGGAAGGGGCTGTTGCGGATTATATTTTGGCTGTAAAAAGTAATCCAGGTCTTGCTTTTGCCTATAATAATTTAGGCTCTGCAAAACGACAACAAAAGGATTACGATGGTGCTATTAGTGAGTACAATCAGGCCATTCGACTGAAAAAGGAATACTACGTAGCTTTTAATAATAGGGGAATGGCTAAGTATGCTAATAAAGATTATGAAGGTGCTATTTCCGATTTTACGGAAGCGATCAAGATTAAATCAGATTATGCATTTGCCTTAAACAATAGAGCATCAGCAAAAATTAGGTTGGAAAAGTATAAATCTGCAATTGCAGATTGTGATGCAGCCATTAAACTTAATCCTTCTTATGGTTACGCTTTTTATAATAGAGGTATTGCCAATGAAATGACCCGAAATATAGATGCAGCTTGTTCAGATTGGGAAAAGGCCTCAAGCATGGGAATTGAAATTGCTGGAGAATATAAAAGAGTAACGTGCAATCAATAATGGATAGGAAAATGAAGAACGTAATTTTGATATTGGTGATGACGTGTTTTGCGCATATTAGTATGTCGCAGAAGGATGGGGATGTGCCGTTTGAAAAAGAATTTTTCAAAGAAAATAAAGCAGAGTTCAAGGAAGCTAAAAAATGGCTTCAAGAGGGATTGGCCTTGGTAGACGTTCCAGAGGGTTTTTATCCAAATTATAAGGCTGCAATACCCTTACTTAAAAGAGCATATGCCTTTAATCCCAAAAGTGCTGATTTGTGCTATAAATTAGGTATTTGTGAAATTAACAGTTCATACAAGTTTGATGCGCTTCATTTCTTTCAAGAGGCATATCATCTAAAGCCAAATGTAGACAGGATGATACATTACTACATTGGTTTTGCAAAGCAGTTGCATTATGCATTTGATGAAGCACTTTATGAGTACAAACTCTATCGAAATGCCTTAAGCCCGTCTGCAGATGCAGTGCAAGTAAGAGAGGTGTCGAAGAGAATTATGGAATGTGAAAGTGGTATTCAATTACTAGAGGAACCTGTTAGAGTATGGATCGATAATCTTGGGTCAGAAATTAATGGTAAATATCCAGAATATGCGGGAGTCATATCAGCTGATGAATCACTGATTATTTACACCTCCAGAAGAGAAGGTAGTACTGGAGAAGAAATGGCGAATGGTTCTTATATGGAGGACATTTACATCTCTAATAAAATAGGAGATAAATGGACACAGTCTGTTGGGATTTCAGACCGAATAAACACGAAGAATCACGATGCAACTGTTGGGCTTTCTAACGATGGTCAAATGCTTTTCACTTATTACGATAGTGGTAAAAATCGGGGAGATTTATTTTATTCTACAAAAGAATTAGACGGGTGGTCTAAATTGGAAGATCTTGGAAAAAACATCAACAATAAAGATACCTGGGAGACAGGCGCCTCAATCAGTTTTGATAAAAAGACGTTGTATTTTGTTTCGGATCGAGAAGGAGGAAAGGGAAAAAGAGATATCTGGAAAAGTAATTGGGATGAGGAAAAATCTAGGTGGGGTGAGGCTTCAAATTTAAGTGGAACAATTAATACAGCCTATGATGAAGTGGGAATATTTGTGCACCCTGATGGTAAGACATTTTATTTTTCATCTGGTGGTCATAATTCAATGGGTGGTTTTGATATATTTAAAACTACTTTGAACGAGGATGGTACTTTTGAAACGCCTAAAAATATTGGATTTCCGGTTAATACGCCTGATGATGATGTCCATTTCGTAATGGCTGGAAATGGCCGACACGGTTACTATTCATCTTTTAAAGCGGATGGATATGGCGAAAAAGACATCTATTTAATTACTTTTTTGGGTGAGGAGAAAATTCCTTTAATGAATGCCGAGGATAATTTATTAGCAATGGTCGCTAAACCTGTCTTAGAGAAGGTTGTAATGCCAAAAGTTGAAGTGCAGCAATCAAATCTTGCTATTTTGAAAGGCGTAATTAGAGACGAGAAAACACAGAAACCCCTAATGTCGACTATAGAATTAGTCGATAATTCCTTGGGTACTATTATTCAAACCTTTAAATCTGACCCAGTATCTGGTAGGTACTTAGTTTCTCTTCCGTCTGGAAAAAATTATGGAATAGCGGTTAAATCAAATGGTTATCTTTTTCATTCTGAGAATTTTGATTTGCCAAAAGCTTCAGGGTACCGAGAATACGAGAAGAATGTGGACCTTAAGAAAATTGAAGTTGGTAAGGCAATTGTGTTAAGGAATATTTTCTTTGATTTAGATAAATTTACTTTACGAAAAGAATCAAAAACAGAGCTGGAGCGCTTAAATAAGCTGTTGATAGAAAATCCGACGTTAAAAATAGAGTTGTCCGGTCACACGGATACGCGTGGATCTTCATCACACAACAAAACACTTTCTGAAAATAGAGCCAAAGCGGTTGTTGAATATCTTAAAAAGAAAGGTGTTTCTGCATCAAGATTAATTTCTGCTGGGTACGGGGAAGAAAAAACCATTGTTTCTGATGCTGAAATTGCGAAAATGAGTTCCAAAGAAGAGAAGGAAGAAGGACATCAACAGAACAGACGTACGGAGTTCAAAATATTGAGTAAGTAAGTTATTTTTTTGCAATTCTCACCATTTGTGGAGTTCCAGAAACTTTAGTTTTTAAAATGTAAATTCCTGCACTGTACCTGCTTAGATTGATTATTGGATTATCTGACTCTATGAGCATTCTTCCCGCGTAATCATAGATTTCATACACTGTTCCAATTGGTAAGCCTTGTACATTAAAAAAACCTGTTCCTGGGTTTGGATATACGCTGATGTTGGGTTTTTCAATTTCGGATGTGTTGGTAGCGGGTTGATAATTGGTTATATTAATGTTGTCTATATAAAGCCAATTTCCTTGTCTGCCAATATTTCTAAAAATAATTTTCACACTGCTATCGCCAATTACATTGCTGACATCAACTGTTACTTTTGTCCAATATGTCGGTTCGGGAGAGAAGGGTCCAGTAAACAGTCCGCTCACCGTTGCTAAATTAGTACCACCTTCTTGCCATTCATGGTTTACCATCCCACCACAGTTAGATGTAGTATAAATCGCTAAGCTGTCTTTCTTGTACCCACTATTCCGACCATAGGCATAATCAAATTGTAACCAAATTTCCGATTCATTAGAAGCGTCAAAGGCCGCTGAAAAAAATTCATCAATGGCCAAGAAGTTTTGACTGTAATTATCTATTGCAATGCACGAATCGCTTAGGCCGTAAGCGCCAAAAGGTTCGAGTTTCCACCCTTGCAACAAGTCTGGATTGTTAATGACCCACTCCGAATTAATGCCAGATTCAAAGTCTTCGTATAAATCTAATGGGTTAACTAAAGGATGGTCAACAGATATGTGATGTAATTTATCAATGGTGTCACTCCCTGTGGCATTGTTTACAATAAGCTGTACATCGTATGTTCCAAGTGCCGGATAAGTTACAATGGGATTTTGATCTGTACTTGTTGCTGGTATCCCTCCTGGAAAACTCCATGACCACAAGGGGCCGTGGTTGCTGCAATTATCAAAAAAATGTACAATTTGACCCGGGCAAACATCATTAAAATCTGATTTAAAATCCGCTACTGGTAGACCTAGTGGTCCCTTTAGAGGAGATTCCCAGACACCTCTTCCATATGTTCCAGCTCGAATAGTAGCGGTTGCATAATGAATGTTAAGCTCGTTAACGATTACATTGGGAAGACCATCATCAAAAGTTTGCCAATAAACTAAATTACTGTCTTTGTAGTAAACGCCATTATCTGTTCCTATATAAAGACCCGCGTTAGAACCTGCTTCATATACGATACAATTGACAGGTATATTGGGTAGATTCACGGTGATGTTGTCCCAAGAAGCACCGGCATTATTTGTTACATAAACTTTCTTCCCGCTGGTATAACCAGACAGTGTTAAAAAAACCACATTTGGATTAGTCGGACTAATAGTAAACGAAGATATCCACTGGCCAGAAGGAAGATTGGAATTGCAATTAACCCATGTTGCACCGGCATCATCTGTTCGCCAAATGTCATTGTAGCTTGAGTAATACACAACATCTGGATCCGCTGAAGAAATCTCCACGTACTGTATTGTGGTGCCTGAAGGGGAAACTTTTTCCCAATCTAGACCACCATCTACAGTTTTCCAAATGGCTGAATACCCTGCGTACAATATGTCTGTATTCGAAGGATTAATTACATACGGAGTAACCCATCCGCCATTATCAATTATACTGTCAGAAATACCAAAAAAATTAATTCCTCCATCTGTCGTTTTATTCATCGAACCATTTTGGTAGCAGGTATACCATGTGTTTTGATCGGAAGGGTCAATGATTGCTTCCATTCCATCGCCACCTCTAATGTGTTCCCAACCACTAGCTTTTCTAATGAAAGTACCATTGTCTTGTAGTCCACCAATAATTAGATCTGCATTTTGCTCTGTTAAGCCGATTTTGTAAAATTGTGAGACCTCCAATCCTTCGGATAAGTCTGTCCATGTTGTTCCGCTATTATATGATTGAAAGATACCTCCGTCACTACCACAGTATAGCTTAGCCCCGATGTAATCTAAACAGTGAATGTCAGCATGCGTATAACCCACTGAAGACGGATGCACCCAATGGGAAATTATGGTGAAGAAATTTCCACCATCATTCGATCGCCAGACATTAACTCCTCCTACAACAATACGTTCTTTGTTGGAGTGGCTGCATGCAATAGCAAGATCGTACCAACCTTGACCACCTGAGCTTGTACCATCTTCAGAGTAACCCAACAGATTGGTTGTATCGTATCTTAAATCATAAGTAATACCACCATCAACAGAGCGATATACACCTAATAAGCCATTATCTGCAACACTTGAAGCAAGCGCGTAAACATAATTTGAATCTGCTTCCGTGACGGCAATTGCAACTCTGCCAACAATTGAAGTTGCCGGTAGTCCGGAACTTGCTGTAAAAGAATTACCACCATCATTGGAATAAAATGTGGAAATACCACTTGCATAAATTGTATTCGGGTTCGCTGGGTTTAATTCAATATCTCTAATGGAATAGTTGTTTTTTCGTACCCAATTATCACCACCGTCAGTCGTTTTATAAAACCCGTTATTTGTGGCCGCCCATAAAATTTGATCATTTGTGGGATGTATTAACAATTTGTACACTTTTTTCGCTGAGGTTACCACGTAGTTTAAGTCTGTAGTAGACCATGTCAATCCACCATCTACGGATTTAACTACGCCAATACTATATGTATCACTACCGTCTCCATCGCCTGTTGCAGCGTAAATTAAGTTTGAATTGGAATTGCTGATAACAATAGACGAAATGCCCATGCAAATAAAATCATCAGATAACGGAGTCCAGGTGCTACCCGAATTTAAGGATCGCCATATGCCTCCAGAAGGAGAACCAATGTAAATGATGTTAGAGTTATTAGGGTCTTCTGTGATGCAATTTACACGTCCATTACCGGGATTCCATCCAGTAGGATTTGTCCAGCTATTAGGTCCAAGGGAAGTCCAATAACTTGATTTTTGTTCAATGGGTGGAAATTTTGACTCAAAATTCAATCGCTCAATGTAATTAGCAACAGGGGATGGGCGATTTCCTGTGGGATACACACGCGGCTCCATAAAATATTCCCATCTTTTAAATTGTTTATACCCTAGGCCTCTCTCAATATTTCTATTGCCCCAATGGTCCAAAAAAGATTGTTGGACGGTGTAAAAGTTGACATCGGGGTCTTGCATTTCTTCGACCCAAACTTGTCCATTAATATTTTTGACAAAAATTAAAAGAGCGATAATGACGATAATTTTCATTCAGCGTTTGATTTCAGCAAATGTATCATCTAGCTAAATAACATCCAATTAGTAATCGAATCAATATTGGTATGCTATGTAACGAACAGATGACCATTGGTTATAAAGGAAATAACTCATGGTACGCGTCATTTTTTGTTTCCTGTTCATCCCTTCTGCTTTGTTTAGTCATGAGGCTGATGTCCTTCATGTTCCCAATTGTAAAGTCGTAAAGGGAAGCTTTCTTTTTGCCGCTGAAACTGAAGTGACAAACGGGCAATACCTTCTCTTTTTGAACGACCAGTGCAGAAAGCATGGTGCCGAATGCTATTCGTCTTTACTTCCGGATACCTCGGCATGGTTGTCACCGGGCACGTATTCTGAACCGTATAGTCAGTATTATTTTAGACATCCGGCGTATAGAGAGTATCCAGTGGTCAATGTGTCCAAAAGACAAGCTGAAGCGTTTTGTGAATGGATGGAGGTTCAATTGAATGAACAGTTCGGAAAATTGACAAATCAGCCAATCGTTTCTGTAGATGTTCGATTACCTACGGATCAAGAATGGCAAGAAGCAGCTCGTGGTGGCAATCAATACGCAATTTTTCCGTGGCCAGGTTCAGGAATGCGAAATACAACTCAAAAACACAAAGGTAGATTTATGGCTAATTTTTCGAGAGGACGAGGAGACTACATGGGTGTTGCCGGAATTCTGAATGATGGAGCGGACATTACTGCACCGGTTCGTTCGTATTGGCCGAATCAGTTTGGTCTTTACAACCTGTCTGGAAATGTGGCTGAAATGCTGCAGGAGGAAGGCAGAACAAGAGGCGGTAGTTGGTCGAGCCGAGCACCTTATCTTGAAATTTCAGGCGTTGATCCTTTTGAAGGGTTTTCAAAACCATCTCCGGAAATAGGATTTCGGTATTTTGTGGAGGTGTTAGATAGGCGGGATTGCAAAACCATACGTAAACAGAAGATAACAGCAAGGCGAATTGAAAAAATGCTGGTTTCGGTAATTCAAGATACATTGATGGCTTGGAAATATGAAATTTCAAATGAATGGTATGATGAATTTGTTCAGGAAACTTCTGATGAAAACAAACCCAATGGAGAATTATGGATAGGAGAGCTGTCCTATGCGCGCCGTCTTAAGAATGATTACAGCACGCATTCCGATTTTAAAAACCACCCGGTTGTTAACATTAGTCGTGACCAGGCATTGAAGTTTTGCGAGTGGTTGACCAAGAAGTACCATCAATTCCCAGGTAGAAGATACACTCAGTTGAAATTCGATCTGCCATTAGAGCGTGAGTGGGAGAGAATGGCGTCCGGTAACATCAATTGGTATCGTTTCCCATGGGGAGGGCCATTTGTTACGAATGCAAAGGGTGAATGGTTGTGCAATCACAATAC
>CAJQPO010000004.1 GCA_905480225.1 uncultured Flavobacteriales bacterium
CTACAGTTGTGCAGTGGACAGCAACAGGGTTGTGTGATAATGTCACAGCTCAAACAACAATGGTTGTATCTGGTTTGCCCGACGCGTCTGTTAATGCCGGAATTGATTTGTTTACTTGTGAAGTCTCTGCTAACTTGGCGGCTTCAATGCCAGATCCATACACGGGTCAATGGGTAGTAGGTGCTGGTGCACCAAGTGTTCCAACATTCACACCAAACATTAACGATCCTAATGCTGTGATTGGAAATTTAGTGAATGGAATTTATAATGTTGAATGGCAAGTACTTACGGGTGCCCCATGTAATACTGTATCTGATGACTTAATTATTACTGTAGGATCATTACCTGTTCCAGACCCTGGACTTTCGGTAGTAATTTGTCCACAATCGGTAACATTAGATGCAACACCCGTTGCAGGAGTTACCGGAACTTGGTCTATAACAGGGGGGGGAGATTTACTTGATGTTAATGACCCAACAACTACTGCTTATAATTTAGCTGTCGGTTCATATACTGCTACTTGGACCTTAACCGGTGGCGGATGTCCAGGGAGTACTTCTGCTGATATCACGATAACTGTTAATGATTGCCAAACTCCATTAACTCAAGATCCAAATCAAGATCAATTTGTGACAGGTTGTAATTTTCAATTCACAGATGATGGAGGAACTACGGGTCCTTATACTGAAAACGTTGTAAGTACGCAAACTACAATATGTCCAGATAGTCCAGATCAATATGTTACAATAGATTTTACTACGATTGATTTAGGAACCAGTGTAACAGATAACTTGGTGGTTTTTGATAGCGATAGTCCTTCGGCTCCTATTATTGGATATGCTGATGGTGCTGGAGAATTACAATTAACTAACCCCCAATACACAGCTAATACTGGAGATCCAATTACCTCTTCTGTAACAGGCTCTCAAGGAGGATGTTTAATTGTTGTTTTCACAAGTTTTGGTACAAATACAGGTTCAGGTTGGATAGCAAATACGGCATGTACTACAACTCAAGGCACACCGATAACACAATACATAAGTGGCACGAACTGCGGAGGCGGAGGCGGTATTACTTTATGTGCAGATTCACTGGACGTTAACCCAGACACACAATTTCAAGGTGGTCAAATGGATTTAAATGTTGGTGCAACTAATGGAGTAGCAAACGGCACTGGTAATCAAGGGTGTCTTGGTTCAGGAGAAAGTAATGAGCAGTGGGTTTATTTTAATATAGAATCAGCAGGTGATATTCAATTTTTGTTTAACGTTGCCGGAGGCCAAGATTTTGATTTCGCAATTTGGGGCCCATATAGTATTCAAAGTTGCCCTTTAAATACAGGTGACACACCAATTAGATGTTCTTGGGCAACAACGGGTAACAATGGTTGTACCGGTTCAAACTTAACTGGTTTGGCATGGGTCGTTCCAGCAGGTCCTTATACAGCAGGTAACTCTACAGTTGGTGATTTATCTGAAGATGGAAATGGTTGTGATGGTTTGAATGATGGCTTTGTTGAACCAATTATGGCGCAAGTAGGAGATGTTTATACGATGTTAGTTAATAATTATGCGAATAATAACTCAAACTACTCCTTTGACTATACGGGTACAGCAGGTTTGGGTTGTAATCCTCCTCCAGTCGTATTAGGTGCTGAATTAATGGATTTTACTGGTCTTGCGCAAGTAAGAGAAAATAGACTATTATGGAAAACTGCAACCGAAGAAAATAACGACTACTTTGTTATAGAAGCAAGCACTAATGCATATGTCTGGTCTGAGTTAGGGAGAGTGAAAGGTTCTGGTAATTCACAAACCGAGGAATCATATTCTTTCGATGATAATATAATGATGTTACCATTAACGTATTATAGATTGAAACAAGTGGATTATGATGGAGAATTTACGTATTCTCAAGTAATTGCGGTATCGCGAAAATTTAAAGTAGACAAGATTGCTTCTAGTATATTTCCGAACCCTTCAACAGGTCAATTTTATTTTAAATATGGAGGAAAAGATAACAAAATGCCAATTAATATTGAGGTTGTAAATTCGTTAGGTCAAACAGTAATGCTGCAAGAATATGTTAAATTTAATAAACATGTTGCTTTAAGTATTGATGCAAGCGAATTAGCAGAAGGCTTATACCAAGTGAAAATATCTCAAGGAGATGTATTTCAAACACAAAAAATATCTGTAGTTAAGTAAACTACAGATTTAAATAAAATTAAGAGGGAAGCAAATGCTTCCCTTTTTTTATGTAGAAGTTTTTAATTTTGGACTATGAAACTACACCACCGCATCTTAGGAGAGGGAAGACCAATGATAATTCTACATGGGTTATTTGGCTTCTCAGACAATTGGCAATCACATGCAAAAAAACTCGCCGAATATTTTCAAGTGATATTGGTTGATTTAAGAGATCATGGTCATTCTGATTGGTCAGCCGAAACGTCTTATCAATTAATGGCGCAAGATGTTTTTGAATTGTGTCAAGATTTAAAATTAGAAGAAATTCATTTGGTCGGTCATTCTATGGGTGGTAAAGTTGCGATGGAGTTTGCTAATCAACACGAAGATTTATTAGAAAAGTTAGTTATTGTGGATATCGGATTTAAAGAATACCCGATGCATCACCAACATATACTGGCTGGAATACATTCTGTCAACGTTGTTAACAATAAGACACGCCGAGAAGCTGAAAAGCAAATGAGTGAGCACATAGAATCTGAAGGTATTAAACAATTTTTACTAAAGAACTTATACTGGAAAGAGAAAGGTCAATTAGCTTGGCGTATGAATGTTGCAGTGCTTGAAAGAGATATGCCGAATATTTTAGCCGCAGTTGAAATCGATGAGATTGGCATTCCGACACTTTTCATCAGAGGAGAAATGTCTAATTATATATTGGATGAAGATATTGAGCTACTAGAAGAGAAATTTATTGATGCAGAAATAACTACAATTCCAGAAGCGGGCCATTGGGTTCATGCAGAATCTCCAGAAGTCTTTTTGGATAGTTTGTTGTCTTTTTGTTTGAGGTAAGATAATGGTCACTTCGAGAGCCTCAG
>CAJQPO010000005.1 GCA_905480225.1 uncultured Flavobacteriales bacterium
ATTTTCGATTTGGCGAGCTTAATAACTTTGCAAATGCCAACGCCGTAGCAAACTTTGCCAACTCTGAAGGTTGCAGTGAAAATCCACCAATTTTAAACCACGAATGTGCACCTTTTATAGCAGGAGTGAATAAAACCAAAATCAGTAATAACACGATTGCACCATAAATGTGGTAAGCATAAGTGGTGAAAAATTTACCTTCCAGAAGAAGTATCAATATACCAACAACAAAAGAAACCCCGATATACATTGCTTGTTTCCCATATTCTTTTTGCATTGAGAATAAGGATGGGAATTCTTCACTATAAGCAGATGAATAAATAGTTAATAACCCTAGTAATGCAAAAGCGCTAAACATTAAAAGTAAAGGGTTATCAATTCGCTTTGGAAAAATTTGAATACTATTGGATGACCGCATGCTTATTTAGTATTACTGACTTTAATGCTCTTTCTTCTTTGAGAATCGACCTTTCTTTTCGCTCTCCAACCAAATAGCCTGTGTCTCTTAAATATTTTTCCATCATCAAACTAGCGATTGGAGCAGCCCAAGTGCCACCCCAAGTACCAAATTCTACATAAACAGCAATAGCAATTTTTGGATTCTCTCGCGGTGCAAAAGCGATAAAAACAGAATGATCATTAAAGGACTTATTTTCAACTGTTCCTGTTTTACCACATACTTTTACCGAATCAATTTGAGCTCTTCTGGCGGTCCCATTCTGCACAACATCCTCCATTGCAGTAATCACAGGGTAAAAATAAGCGGCATCAACCGCTGTGTAATTTCGTGTTTTGTATTCCTGCTTTTTATCGCCATTTTTACCTATCGCTTTTACAAAATGAGGCGTATAATACCACCCCTTATTAGCAATAATGGCTGCTAAATTTGCCATTTGAATGGGCGCAACGCCAATTTCTCCCTCCCCTATTGCATTAGAGTATATCATACTGAATGCCCATTTATTTTTTCCATAGGCCTTGTTCGCAGGAAATTCATTGTCGTAATAATTCGTATCCGGCACATTTCCTGTTTTAATTCCAGGTATATCTGTGTTTAAAAGTGTTCCTAATCCAAAGGATTTTATCGCGCTTTCCCATTTTGTCAAACCTATGCGACTATCAATAAAATGACTTTTATGTTCGCCCCGCAGTAAAAGCCTCCTGTAAACATTATAAAAATACGGATTGCAAGAATGCTGTATCGCAATTTTCACGTTTGATGGATGCGGATGGTTGTGACAATTCATTGGCACTTTTGTACACGAAAAGCCCGTTGTGGAATCTATCAATCCAGCCTGCATCGCAACCAGTGCTTGAACCAATTTGAAAATTGATCCTGGACGGTATGTATCGTTATAGATTGCTTTATTTTTTGATGTTTGTAGCGTGTCTTTTGGATTGAAGATACTATCGTAATTTCTTCGCAAACCATCACCAGAAAACAGATTAGGATCATAAGATGGCGCACTTACCATACTTAAAATCTCACCCGTAGCAGGTTCTATAGCTACTATACTACCAATTTTGTTTGCCATCAATCGCTCTCCATATGCTTGGAGTTCAGCGTCAAGAGTAAGGGTAATATTATTACCAGCAATAGCTGTATCGTATTTTACCAATTGTTTTTCCTGTCCTTTATTATCTTTCAATATTTGCCGAAATCCTATTAGGCCTCTTAGCTCCTCTTCATAGGTTTTTTCGATACCTGCCCTGCCAACAAAATCTTGCTCCCTATAATAATTGAGTGTATCCCGATCTAATTGTCGACGTTGAATGATGCCTGTAAATCCCAAAATATGTGCACCAATGGGCCGTGGATAAACTCTTTTGTTAGACTCGATAAAAACAAATGCTTCACTTTCCACCAATTGCTGCTGCATGTCTTCCATTTGATTAATTGACATCCCTGAAATAGCTTTTTGTGGAACGAGACGTTCCATGCCTTTAACCTCTAGTACGTTTCGTAATTCAGAAAATGAAAGGTTCAATAGCTTACACACCTGAACAGAGTCTTCCTGCTTGAATTTTGTTGGAATAATACACAGGTCGTAACTTTTCTCATTGCCCACCAAAACAAGGCCATTTCGATCAAAAACATTCCCACGATCAGGTAAAATTCTGAGACTTCGTTGACTCACCGTAATGGCCCAATTCTTATGTTCTTCATCTAAAATTTGAATATAAAACAAGCGGAAAATGTAAATCACTGCAATCACAATGAAAATGGTGAGAATGACGAATTTTCTATTTTGAACGTTATCCATTTTCCTTTTTAGCTCTGTACATCAAATATTGTGAGGCAATTATTAATACCGTTGTAAAAAGTGCACTTCCCAGCGCCTTTAGAAAAATAATGTGAAGCTCTATCAACCTGAAATCTTCAATCATATAAAACCATAAGTGATGTACCAATGCAGCAAAAAAGCTATAATATAAGAACCACGAAAAGCCCATGATATAAATATTAGGTTGATTTCTGAATTCGTACTCATCCCTACTAGCAAGCATTTTCATGATTGTAGGCCTCAAGAATGCTAATAATACGCATGCAGAAGCATGCATTCCTATGGTGCCTAGAAATAAATCCACACATAATCCTATCATAAAGGACAATATTAAAATAAGCCAACTTGGGATATCATAAGGCAACATTAAAATAAACAGGATATATAAAAAGGAATTGAAATATGGAGAATAGTCTCCAAGATCAATATTGTGTAAGACCAATGTTTGTAATAACACCAAAAAAACAAAACGCAAACTATGAATTAATATATTTCTCATTGTATTGGTTTGAAATCTGGCTCAGCTACTTGTTCCAAAGATTGAATTTCAAGAATTTCTGTATTTCTAATGACAGAAACGTGATAAAGACTGTTGAAATCTGTGGCTAATTTTACTTTAACCTTGTAAAAATTAGTTCCTGGTATTTCCTCAAAATTGGATACCTCACCAATTAATTCTCCTCTCGGAAATCGGCCAGTATTGCCACTTGTTACAATCAAATCACCCAATTCAATATCAAGATATTTGGGGAATTCATGCACTGTTGCCGTAAATCGGTTATCACCGCTTTCCCATTTAAGTATTCCTTGTTGACCTGATTTAGCATGCACTGCACTTAAAATGAACTTTGAATGTAAAAGTGAAACTACTTGTGTATAGTGCTTACTGCCGCCTCTCTTGGTAAAGCCAACAACACCTTCAGGCCCAACGACACCAAGCAGTTCTTCAGGGTTGACACCATCAATAGTACCAACATCTAGTGTTATATAGTTCTTCTTGAATTGTGTCGTGTTGGCTACGACTCGTGCTGGTAAATAATCGTATTTTACCTGCCTCACTTTATCAATCATCTTTAACCAATCACCTTTGGTTACGTCTTGTTTTCCAAATACAATTTCTTTTAGTCGACTGTTTTCGTCTAACAACCTGGTATTTTCTTGTTGCAGATATAAGTACTCTGTAACATTAGTTTGTGTTTCTTGAATCCAACCAATTACCGAGTTTGATGAATTCCAATATTTTGTTTTGTGAAAATTATTGTTGGAAATAAGTAGAATAAAACAAAGTATTTGAAGAATGATAAAATAGAGGAAAGTGCTATACCGTTTTAGGAGTGCGATTAAGTTTTGCATCTCTTTTCCTCATATTTAAATTACTTATTCTTTAATCAGGAACTGGAATTTCTCCACGTTTTTCAGCGCAATTCCCGTTCCACGTGCCACTGCTCTTAACGGATCTTCCGCTATATGAACAGGAAGTTTCGTTTTCATCGAAATTCGCTTATCCAGCCCTCTTAACATTGAACCACCTCCAGCAAGATAAATTCCTGTCTTATAGATGTCAGCAGATAGTTCGGGAGGCGTCATTTCCAATGCGGAAAGAATTGCCTCTTCTATCTTAGAAATGGACTTGTCCAACGCCAGTGCAATTTCTTTGTAGGTTACATATATTTCCTTTGGAATCCCAGTCATCAAATCTCGACCTCTTACCGCATAATCTTCGGGTTGACTCTCTAATTCTGTTAAAGCTGCACCCACCTCTATTTTGATTTGCTCCGCGGTCCTTTCTCCGATAAGAATATTGTGCTGACGCCTCATGTATTCTTCAATATCACTCGTGAAATCATCTCCCGCTACACGGATAGATTTATCACAAACAATTCCACCCAATGCAATTACAGCAATTTCCGATGTACCACCACCAATATCAATCACCATGTTGCCCATTGGCTCCTCTACATCAATTCCTATTCCTATAGCCGCAGCCATCGGTTCATGAATAAGGTATACTTCTTTACCTCCAGCGTGTTCTGCACTATCTCGAACGGCTCTTTTTTCAACTTCCGTTATACCAGAGGGAATACAGATTACCATTCTCAAGGTCGGATTAAAAAATCGAGCATTAGGTTTCATCATTTTTATCATTCCCCTAATCATGTGTTCAGCAGCTTGAAAATCTGCTATAACACCATCCTTTAAAGGCCTGATTGTTTTAATGTTTTCATGGGTCTTACCATGCATCTGCTGCGCTTTGCGACCTATGCCAATTATTTTAGAGGTCGTTCGATCTATTGCTACTATTGAAGGCTCGTCAACAACTACTTTATCATTGTGTATGATTAGTGTATTTGCAGTGCCCAGATCGATCGCAATTTCTTGCGTAAAAAAATCAAACATTCCCATTGAATACTCTCTTGCTTTCCTTTGAATTTAAATGAGTTTACTAAATGTAGTAATTAAACAATCGCTAACTATTCTAATCCTATTATTCGTTAATAAATACCGATTAATTGTTAATTAATTAGTGCTTGAAATGTCTATTTCCAGTAAACACCATTGAAAGTCCATTATTGTTGCAGTAATCAATCGACAATTGGTCTTTAATTGAACCTCCTGGTTGTATCACCGAAACAATACCGGCTTCTTTTGCAATCTCCACACAATCAGGAAAAGGGAAAAAGGCATCCGAGGCCATTACCGCACCATTCAAATCGAAATTGAAAGACTGGGCTTTGTGAATGGCCTGTCTCAATGCATCAACCCTTGAAGTTTGACCCGTTCCACTCGCTACAAGCTGACCATTCTTGACCAAAACGATCGTATTCGACTTCGTATGCTTTACCAACTTATTCGCAAACTCCAAATCGTTCATTTGCTCAATACTAGGTGTTTCCGTCGTCTTCGTTTCAAAGTCTTCCTTTTTGTCTGTTACCAAGTCTTTATCTTGAAACAAAACCCCATTCAAAACAGTTCTAAACTGTTTAGTAGGCATTGCTATTTGGTTTTGCACAAGAATGATTCTGTTCTTTTTACCCTTTAATATCTCTAATGCGTCAGCTGTATAACCCGGAGCGATAACTACTTCACAAAATAATTGGTGAATTTCATGGGCTGTAGACGAATCAATTTCCCTATTTGCAATCAGGATTCCACCAAAAGCCGAAACAGAATCTCCAGCCAGTGCATCTACATACGCTTCACAAATTGTTGGTCTTGTTGCCATTCCACATGCATTGTTATGCTTTAAAACCGCGAATGTTGGTGCATCATCTTGAAACTCTGACATCAACGCAACAGCAGCGTCAACATCTAACAAGTTATTATAAGATAATTCCTTACCATGCAACTTCTTAAATAATTGATCTAAATCTCCATAGAAAATCCCTTTCTGATGTGGGTTTTCGCCATATCGCAATGTTTGTTGTTCTAAAATGCTTTGCTTAAATACTTTGTCACTATCGTTCGAAAACCACTTTACTATTTCTGTGTCGTAATGTGATGAAACATTAAAAGCAGCAGTCGCTAGTTGTTTTCTATCTTCAAGGCTTGTCGTTCCATCTTTATCATTCAAAAGCTGCAACAAATACTGGTACTCATTTTTCGAGGGAACAATGACTACGTCCTTGTGATTTTTTGCAGCAGCCCTAATTAAAGAAATTCCACCAATATCTATTTTTTCAATAATGTCTTGCTCCATCGCCCCGCTTTGTACCGTTTCCTCAAAAGGATACAAGTCTACAATGACTAAGTCAATTTCAGGAATTTCGTACTCTTCCAGCTGAGCAATGTCATTCTCCAACTCTCGCCTACTCAAAATTCCACCAAACACTTTAGGATGTAAGGTTTTTACTCTCCCACCAAGAATCGACGGATAAGATGTTAAAGTCTCTACAGGTACAACAGAAATGCCGTTCTCCTCTATAAATTTCTGAGTACCCCCTGTTGAATACAAGGTAACTCCAAGTTCATCAAGCTTCTTTATAATTGGCTCAAGATTTCCCTTGTCAAATACCGATATGAGTGCATTTTTTATTTTTTTCATCCCTGGTTTTATTTGCTTTTTCAAAAGTGCAAAGATAGCCAACCCAACGTTGTTTAGATCGGTTTTTCAAGTTATGTTGATAAGTGCTTGGGCAATGTTTAAAACTGTCGAGATAATATCAAAAATGTACTATTTCAGATAGCGATCCTTTAAAATCTCCATGTGATGGTGTGCGTGTCCCACCATAATTTTTCCAATTTCCGCAATAGACATCGTTACGCCGTTTGCTATTCCTGAACGCTTAAGATCTTTTGAATTAATATTTTTAAAAAAAGATAAATTACTTCGTTTTAAATCTGTGTATTCTCTAACCAGTTCATCATAAGGCAGATTTTCTAGTTTCAGGCCAGAAACATAAGCATCATGGTCATATCCAGGTAACTGTGCGCCTTCTTGTCGCAAAAAAGTAAGTGCACGATAGACAAAAATTCGTTCTGTATCAATCAAATGCTGCAGGATTTCTTTGATACTCCATTTATTCTCAGCATATCGATAATTACCCTTCTTATCATCTATACTTTTGAAAAATACAATTTGCGAATTACAAGCATTTTCGAGCGCTTCAATTAAATCCTCTTCTTTTACTAAGCCCATGTAGTACTCAAAATAAGGCTCTTTGACTCCTTCAAATTTCATTTTTGAATAAAATTAAGTTGAATTTTTCTATCGCCTCAAAGACTGATTTTACCTGATCAAACCGAAGTCTCAACTTACCGTTTTTTTCAGCCATATTTGCAGCTTTTGGCTGGTGTTGTATAAAGTTAAGCACGCGTGTAAATTTTGCGGATTGATAATAAGGACTTTGCGCATCAGCAATGAAAGTCCCAATCAAAATCTCTCTTTTCAGAATTACTTTTTCAAATCCAATTTCTCTAGCAAGCCAGCGAAGTCTAACTGTATTAATTAGTGCATCGGTTTCTTTGGGTACTTCACCAAATCTGTCTATTAATTGCTTTTGAAAATGATCTAATTCAGCTTCATTTTGCACACCGTCCAGATGCCTGTATAAACTGAGTCTTTCGGTTATGTTATTTACATAATCATCGGGAATTACCAGCTCCATATCCGTCTCAACCTGACAATCCTTAACATATTTTCCTTCAGCTACCTCCTTTTTAAAAAGTGCTTTAAACTCCGTTTCTTTTAACTCCTGAATTGCTTCATCCAAAATTTTATGGTACATGTCAAATCCTATGTCGGTTATGAATCCACTTTGTTCACCTCCAAGCAGATTACCAGCGCCTCGAATATCGAGGTCTCGCATAGAGATATTAAATCCTGAACCCAGTTCAGAAAATTGTTCAATGGCATGCAGGCGTTTTCGCGCCTCATTTGTTAGGTGCTGTGGAGGAGGCGTAAAGAGGTAACAGAATGCCTTTTTATTGGATCTTCCTACTCTCCCTCTTAGCTGATGCAAATCCGACAGTCCAAAGTGATTGGCATTGTTAATGATAATAGTGTTGGCGTTTGAAACGTCAATTCCTGACTCAATTATGGTGGTAGCCACTAATACATCATAAACTCCAGCCATGAAGTCCAGCATGATTGCCTCCAGCACTTGACCTTCCATTTTACCGTGTCCAATTGCAACGCGCACATCCGGACAAAGTCTTGAAATCATACCTGCAACTTCCTGAATGTTCTGAACTCTATTGTGCACAAAATATACTTGACCACCACGCTGCACTTCATAGGTGACCGCATCTCGAATCAAATCTTCAGAAAATGTGCGCAACTCGGTTTGTACAGGATATCGATTAGGAGGAGCTGTGTTAATTACAGACATGTCTCGCGAACCCATTAACGAAAACTGCAAGGTTCTTGGAATAGGAGTAGCTGTTAACGTCAACGTGTCCACGTTTTCTTTGAATGTTTTCAATTTATCTTTTACCGCTACACCAAACTTTTGCTCCTCATCAATAATCAGCAAACCTATGTCTTTAAACTTTACATCTTTTCCCGCCAGTCTGTGCGTTCCAATTATGACGTCTATTTTTCCCTCTTCTAATTTTTTTAATGTCTCTTTGTTTTTTGCTGTGGACTTAAATCGATTTACATAATCCACCGTACAAGGCAACTCTTTAAAACGTTCTGTGAAATTTCTGAAATGCTGAAATGTCAAGATTGTGGTTGGTGCCAGTATGGCCACTTGTTTGCTGTCTGCCACTGCTTTAAACGCTGCTCTCATGGCAATTTCAGTTTTACCAAAACCTACGTCTCCACAGATTAATCGATCCATCGGAGCATCGGCTTCCATGTCCTTTTTCACATCTATCGTCGCACTGAGCTGATCGGGTGTGTCTTCATATATAAATGACGCCTCCAACTCTGTTTGCAAATACGTGTCTGGCGTAAAAGCAAAACCCTTTTGAGATTTCCTTTTCGCGTAGAGCTTAATTAGGTCATACGCAATCTCTTTAATTTTACTTTTTGTTTTGTTCTTTTTATTGGTCCAAGCAGGCGAGCCTAACTTATGTACCTTGGGTTGTGTTCCCTCTTTTCCAGTGTATTTTGAAATTCGATGCAATGAATGAATGCTGACATAAAGAATATCACCACCTGAATAAACCAACCTGATGGCTTCTTGATCGTTTCCATTGGCGTCAATCTTCTCCAAACCAGAAAACTGTCCAACCCCGTGATCAATGTGAACAACAAAATCTCCTTTTTGTAAATCGTTTATCTCTTTTAACGTAAAAGCTTGCTGAGATTTAGAATATCCTTCCTTTAATTTAAACTTATGGTAACGTTCGAAAATTTGATGATCTGTATAACACGCCAGTTTCAAGTCTCGATCTACAAACCCTTCCTTGAGGCCCGTCGCTATGGGATGAAATTTAACATCTTCTTCTTTATCTTCGAAAATAGAATAGATGCGTTCAATTTGTTTAGGATTTTCAGCAAAAATCAAATTCAAATATTGCTTCGCTTGATTCTTCTTAAAATCAGTCGCTAATAAATCAAAGTTTTTATTAAATGGGGGTTGTGGTGCAAAATGAAACTCAACCTTAGCAGAGTTTTTAAAAAAAGGAACCCCCGCATACTCCAATACTGAATAACGTTCCAAATCAGCAATGAAGTCATTCTCAGAAATATAAAGTTCTGCAGGAGGCATTTGCTTAATCAAGCTATCCATGTTATTAAAAGCATACGTTGCCTTGTCAAAACCCTTTAACACCTTTCCTCTAGCAGTTGTAAGGTCTTTGACCCAAATGGTTGTGTTAGCTGGTATATAGGTTAAAAAGGATTCCCTACTTTCCAACAATAACTTCTTTTGCACATTTGGAACAATTGAAATCTTTTTCAAGGTTTTTATCGACAATTGCGAGACCATATCAAAAGACCGAATGCTTTCAACCTCGTCGTCAAAAAATTCAATTCGAAAAGGAAATTCATTCGAATAAGAATACACGTCTATTATTCCTCCTCGAATCGCAAATTGGCCTGGTTCGTATACAAAATCTACATGCTCAAACTCATATTCAATCAGCAGCTCATTAATAAATTCAACGGAATATTTACCATTTACCTCAAGGTCCAGTGTGTTTTTCTCTAAGTGTTTTTTACTGACCACCTTTTCCACGATGGCTTCTGGATAGGTTACTACCAGTGTATTTTTTCTCCTTTTTTGAATGACATTCAATACTTCTGCGCGAAGCATTATGTTCGCATTATCGATTTCTTCAATTTGATAAGGCCTTCTATACGAACCGGGATAAAATAAAATGGTTGTTCCTTTTTCGCCTTTATGCAGGTTTTCCAAATTATTAAAAAAGTAAGCGGCATCTTCTTTGTCGGGAAGAATGAAAAGATAATTTCCTGGTTTGTTGGTAAAAACAGATGACGCAATTATAGAAGCTGCTGACCCAGCTAAACCTCCTATTTGAATTTTAATTTCTGCTTCGTTAAGCAAATCGCATATTTCCCGCGATTTGTCAGACGATGAATAAATTGATTTGAATTCTTCTAAGGTCATGTATTACGTATCCAAAAAGCCTTCTGCTTTATCAACCATATTTACAGAACCGATAAAAAGCGGAACTCTCTGATGCAATTTTACTGGTTGGATTTCCATAATTCGATCCTGACCATTGGTTGCTTTCCCACCGGCTTGCTCAATTAAAAATGCAAGTGGACTACATTCATAAAGTAAGCGCAGTTTTCCATTCGGCGACTCTTTGGTTGAAGGATAAATATAAATTCCACCTTTTAATAAATTTCGATGAAAATCCGCGACTAATGAACCAATATAACGACCAGTATATGGTTTCCCTATATCATTTTGGTCACTTTGGCAATATCGAACATATTCACTGACACCATCCGCACAATGCTTAATATTACCTTCATTTATCGAATATATTTTACCATTTCTTGGTATTTTCATAGCAGGATGAGACAAAAAGAAAACCCCTATTCCCGGATCTAACGTAAAACCATTAACCCCTTTACCGGTTGTATATACTAACATGGTTGATGACCCAAAAATAATGTACCCTGCCGCTACTTGTTGTATTCCAGGCTGTAAGAAATCCCTGAGCTCTACAGGGCTTCCAACAGGGCTTACTCTTTTACAAACTGAAAAAATGGTGCCTACTGAAACGTTTACGTCGATGTTGGATGAACCATCTAATGGGTCAATCATTACCACGTACTTCGCATCATTGTTTTCATTAAAAGCAATAAAATCATCGTTTTCCTCTGATGCAATTCCACAAACAATACCGCGAACTTTCAACGCCTTTATGAATTGATTATCGGCATAAACGTCTAATTTCTGTTGAGCTTCACCTTGAATATTTTCGGAGCCTGCAGCACCCATAATATGCTGAGCAAGTCCCGCTTTGTTAATTTGATTACTTACTATTTTTCCGGCCAATCGAATTGAGCTTAATATACTGCTTAATTCTCCTGAAGAATCAGGAAAATCTTTCTGCTCTTCAAGAATAAATTCGCCAAGTGTGGTAATACTCATATTAGAAATTTAAGTGCCAAAGGTCGCTAAAAACAATTAAAAACTGAGGACTCTTATCAAAGTATTTTGATTTTACTTAGTGAGTCGTTTTGGTTATTATTATCTACAACAACTATGCAGTAGTCCTTGTCCTGCCTTTACATGGCAAGAACCCATTACAGGCCGCGTTGGACATCTGCGCATGTTTTTCTATCCCTGCTTATTGTCCGTTTGTCCCAGTATGACTTTTTAATTTTTTCAGTTTGTCACTTTTTCTAATCCGTTGGTCACATTTCAATACAAAAAAGTGGGTTGACATGAAAAATCACATCAATTTTACAACAAATTAAACGCCATGAAAAACAAATCACTACTACAATTAAGTATCCTATTATTTTTAACCTTATATGGAAATCTAGGCATTGCACAATTCTCAAATATTTGGGGCAGCGTTGACAATATAGAAGCATTAAAAGCGTCTGAAGACTTCATAGAAGTATCTAACCAATTCGACATATCAATTGAGCAAATATTACCCAGTTCTAGAAAACCAGCACTGCTAAAGGTATTTGAATTCAGTTGTAACTGCAATGAAACCGATCTTTACATTGCATTGACAAAAGTTTCAAAAATAGAGAATATTGAATATGGGCCCAAATACGAAACATTGGTATTACCAAACGACTACCACCTTACATTCTCGAACATGTATGCGCTCGATTTAATTAATGCTGAAGACGCTTGGTCAATGACGCATGGAGACCCGACTGTTGGTGTAGCAATATCGGATCAAAACTATGACGTTTCTCACGAAGAGCTCGTTGGATCTTATATATACTACGATGCATCTAATACAAGCTCAACAGGACACGGCACAGCTGTTGCAACAATGGTTGCGGGAAACACCAATAACGCTTTAGGATTTAGCAGTATAGGATATGATTTGAATCTTGGATTATACCAAATGAACATTAATGAGGCGCTTAACGCTTCATATGCAGGTGCCCAAGTAATTAATTTGAGTTGGACATCTGGTTGCACTTACAACGCATTCATTCAAGATGCAGTTAATGAGATATATGATAACGGAACCTTTATAGTGGCTGCTGCAGGAAACGGACCTACTTGCGGTGGTGCTAGTAATTTAGTTTATCCAGCATCCTACGACAATGTATTTGCAGTAACAAGTATAGGAAATAACGACAATCATGAAAAAATTATTGGCAACCCAAGTTCCACACATCAGCACAATGTCACTGTTGATTTGTGTGCTCCAGGTTACGATGTACCGATAACGGCTGCTCCTGGCTGGTACCTTCACGCAAGTGGAACGTCGTATGCCGCACCTTTAGTGACGGGAACGGTAGGCTTAATGCTCTCCGTTAATCCGTGTCTAACAAATTTAGAAATTGAAACATTCCTGAAGCTTTCTTCAGTAAACGTAGACGCACAAAACCCATCCTACATTGGCCTAATTGGTACTGGCAGGTTAGATGCTGCAGCTGCCGTTTTAATGGCACTAAACAGTCCTTCTAACACTTACCCTTGTGGAACAATTGCCTGTGACCCAAGCCAAAGTGCTAATGCAGGAGCTTGCCAAACTGTCTTTTGGGGTTATACCAACGATTATGCTGAAGTTGAATTAAACGGTTTTACTTCCGGTGGTAATGGGGTAACGACCAGTACCTGGACAGATCAGTATGGGAACATCATGGGTACAGGAAATAACATTTCTTTTCTATCAGACGCTTCAACTGTAAGTCCAGGTGGATTTAATACTGCAACCTATAATCTAATCCATACTGATGAATTTGGATGTACCGTTAGTGACGATGTTCAAGTAATCACATACAACGTTAAATGTCCGAATCCATCCGGAAATCCTGCCGCAGAAAAAATACTTGTTTGCGGAAAAAAAGGAAGAAGATGTGTGCCTTACAATGCTGTTGATAATATCTTAGCAAATTGTTCTGGATGCAGTCTCGGCCCTTGTAAAGCTATTTCTGATTGCAAATCTAATAGCACCACCAGCAACAGCTATGACTTTGAAACATCTACTATAAAAGTTTATCCAAACCCCTCAACAGGTATTGTAAACATTAGAACTGAAGACAATCAAAACATAGATAGAATTGAAGTGTACAATCATTTGGGCCAACTTATAGAAAGTCAGGAAAACAGCTCATTCTTCACGGTAGATTTAACCAATCAAAAGTCCGGTATCTTCTTAATTAAATCACATTTCGGCAATCAGATGAAATCAACAGTAATTTCTTCTTTTTGAGTTTATAAAAACACGCCTAATTTTTGCTAAACACTGTTAAAACCCTAAACCATGAGAAAATTTTTATTATTCGGGATTACGACAACATTAATTATAACTTGTTGTTTCAATAAAATTGCAGCCCAAAACAACTCCGTTTGGGGAAGTGTAGAAAATATAGAAGACCTTTTAAGCTCTGATGCATATTTGCAACTTGATAAACTTTATTCTTTGACAGAGGAACAAATTTTACCAAGTTCTAAAAACGCTGAACTATTGAAAGTGTATGCATTCAGCTGCAATTGTGACGAGGTAGATCTGTACACTGCAATAACTCAGGTTTCAGGAATACAAGGTGTAGAATATGGGCCAAAGTACGAATCACTTGTGCTGCCCAACGACTATTATGCCGAATTTCCAACGATGTATCCCTTGGACTTAATCAATGCTGAACAAGCCTGGGAATCAACCCATGGAGATACAAATATTATTCTTGGAATTACCGACGTAAACTATGATATCACGCATGAAGAGCTTGTTGGGAAATATGTTTATTACGACACCATGAATTCAGCAGTTCCAACACATGGAAATGCCGTATCAATTTTAGCTGCAGGGAATACAGACAATCTAGTTGGTCTAAGCAGTATTGGCTATGATTTGAGGTTGGGATTATACCGGATGAATTACAATGAAGTATTGTATGCTGCATATGCCGGTTCAAAAGTCATCAATATGAGTTGGACATCTGGCTGCAATTCAAATATTTATCAGCAATTGGCCATGGATGAAGCGTGTGTAGCTGGAGCTTTTTTAGTAGCCGCTGCTGGTAATGGAAATACGTGTGGAGGTCCTGACAGTTTAGTATATCCAGCTGCCTACGACAATGTATTTGCTGTAACAAGTATTGGCCCGTATGACAATCACGAAAGATATATTGGAAATCCGAATTCTACTCACCAACACAACTCTACGGTTGATTTATGCGCTCCTGGATATGATGTTCCTTTATCTACTGCCCCCGGTATATATGAAACAGGAAGCGGAACTTCATTTGCAGCTCCTTATGTGACAGGAACAGTTGGATTAATGCTGTCTGTTAATCCATGTATGTCAAATGCAGAAATTGAAAACATCTTAAAACTGTCCTCTGTTAATGTTGACGCATTAAACCCGAGTTACGCAGGATTGCTTGGTGCAGGAAGGCTTGATGCTGAGGCAGCTGTTGAAATGGCCTTGAATAGCGCAACAAATATCAATCCTTGCCCCATTTACAATGACCTATGTGAAGGAATTATATTATGTGACTCAAGTCAAAGTGTTTATGCAGGCCCATGCCAAACTGTATTCTGGGGCTATACAGATGATTATGCTACAGTAGAATTAAACGGTTTAACATCTGGTGGTAATGGGGCAACTATGAGTACCTGGACAGATCAATATGGAAACATTATGGGTATAGGAAATAACATTACGTTTCTTTCAGACGCCTCAGGTGTTAGCCCTGGTGCATTTACCACCAGAACTTACACGCTTACCCATAGTGACGCATCAGGATGTTCAGTTAGTGGCGAAGTTAATGTAATCACATATAACGTTAAATGTCCGAATCCATCCGGAAATCCTGACCAAGCAAAAATAATCATTTGTGGTAAAAGAGGTAGAAATTGCGTGCCCTACAACGCTGTTGAACATATCTTAGCAACTTGCCCTGGTTGCACACTAGGTCCTTGCAAGGCTATTTCTAATTGCAAGTCTTTCGGCACTGCCAACAACGAATTTGAAGCACCAGCTGTACAAGTTTACCCGAATCCTTCTAAGGGAATTATAAATATTAAAACCGAAGAAAATCAAACCATTGATAAAATTGAGATTTACAACTGCATGGGACAGCTTGTTACAACCCAATTGAATAGCCCATTTTTTACAGTGGATATAACTAAAGAAAAGGGGGGTATTTTCTTTATCAAAGCTTATTTCGATGATCAAGTAACTTCTACTGTTGTATCCTATTTCTAATTAAGAATCTGCGCATACAGTTTATAATTGAAAAGGGATAAGGCAGTAATTATTTATTGTCTTATCCCTTTTTTTGAAAAAATCAAACTTGAGTTTAACATGCCAAAGTCCGATTAAAATATTCTATCAAAAAAATGATTTCAAAGTAAATTTTCAAAAACCTGATGGGTAAGGCAAGACCTTAAAGAACAAGGCATCACACTGCCCGAATCAAAACAACAATTCAGCAATTGCTTTCTGATACGTCCTACCAATTGGTATTTCTTGATTCATAACCATTAAAGTTCTTGTAGACTTAGTAGAAATCTTATCTATTCTGACAATATACGATCGATTTACCCTTACATAAT
>CAJQPO010000006.1 GCA_905480225.1 uncultured Flavobacteriales bacterium
TTATTGCGTAAAGTGTAAAAGCAAAAGAGATATCAAAGATGCTAACGAAGTGACTATGAAAAATGGCAGAAAAGCCATGAAGGGAAAATGTCCTGAGTGTGGAACAGGTATGTTCCGTATTTTAGGTAAAGCATAGTCAAGCGTACTATCTTAATTTTGGTGACAATTTAATTCTGGATAGTAACGGTATCTATCCCTAGTTGTACGCCTACATAAGTTATTAGAATGCAGTGTATGTCTAATACAGCTTTCGTGTCTAACTGACGCGGTATGTTATTTACGTGCGCTAATATTCTGAAAGTCTAAAGGCCTTTTGAGTTCATTGAATATAATTTCAATTGATTCTCAAAAGGCATTTTTATTATAAGCATCTTTTGAAGTCATTCTTTTAAAGCTATTCAAGATTTATTATTGGGTTGGAAAATTAATTTTTCAGAACTCATTGATTCTGAATGAATAACTGAATGCCACTATTGTTGTTGGCTACAATTATAATCGGCGGATTACCAGTCCCTGTAGACAATTTTCTAATTTTTCGTACGTCTTGAGCACAGTATATTCCAGCTTTTGTAATACTAATTGCCTCAAATGTGCCTGCACTATTTCCAAGTAATATTCTACCAGTACCTCCATCTGCTCTTGGTGTCTCAACTTCTGCAACATGCAAATTACCAGCAATAAAAAGATCCATGTGTCCGTCGGAATTAAAATCATCGCTAATTACGCCCATTACGGGAGCGAATTGTGCTTCCGTTGGAAGTGGCTTAATTTCAAAATTGCCTTCTCCGTTATTTAGTAAAATTGAAGAAGCAAAATCTGTTGCCTTATAATGCAAGCCCGCATTAAGACTCTCTCCATACACATCAAAAATGCTTGCTTCACCAAAAGCGTCGTAAGTAGGAAATTTCTTTTTGATAAAGGGCATTTGTTCACTGGAACATTGTCTTCCACGTACTGGAAAACATTCGCCTTCATTGTAATAACCCAGAACAATATCGACGTTGCCACTTTTGTCAAAGTCATGGCAGTAGATCTGAAATGGTTCTTTTTTACTTGCACGATATTTATAATTAAGTCCAAGATTACCAAACACATAATCCAAGTCACCATCTTTGTCAATATCTGTCTCGTGAATATCAAACCACCAACCGACGTGTTCGTCAAGACCTAATTTTTCGGATATGTTGACTAATTTTCCGTTAAGATTGTGAAATACAAGGATGCCAGTCCATTCTCCTGCAATCAGCAAATCGGGTAAACCATCACCATCAAAATCAGACCATTTAGCTGAGGTAATTAGTCCAGGAGAATTAAGCTCAGGGGCCACATTCGCTGTAACATCTATAAATTTCCCATTTAAATTTTCAAGAATATAACTACGCGGAGAAAATGGGTACTTGCCTGGAATGACCCTCCCTCCTACGAAAAGATCCAAATCCCCATCGCTGTCGAAATCACCACTAGTAACTACACCACCACTAGTTGGCATGTCAGGAAGCGCTTCACTTGCTTTGGTGAACTTTCGATTTCCCTGATTGATATATAATCTATCTTGTAACGCCTTCGAACCAACCTTGAACTCATTACCACCACTCACTACGTATAAATCCTGATCACCGTCGTTATCTGCATCAAAGAAATGGGCTGAAATATCCTCGCAATTGGCATCAGCTGACCAAGTTGACGACGATATTGTAGTCAAATTCATAGGTCCGTCTTGAACAAATAAAACCCCTGACTGACCTGCTGCTCCGCCAACATAGAAGCCGTCAAGACCATCATTATTAATATCGCCAATGGCTAAAGCAGGCCCCCATTGTGACATTTTATGAGGAAGTAAAATTTCATTTTCATAGTCGTTATACTCATTTTCAACATGATTAAAAATAGAACCTGAGCTAGATCCAATTGGCCTAAACAGTCCTTTTTCGATGGGCTTTTCTGATGCTGTATTTATAATTGACGCCTCATAATTTACAATCTTGGTTTGGTTAGCCTGGAGATTGGTTAGGTTCTGTATTTTGCCATCAGGCCATTCTATCGTAACTAAATCAATGCTTGTTTTGGAGCCAATGCCAAAATGCAGTAAAGGCTCTACGCAGGATTGAAAACCTCTTGTTACCTGTAGCTCCTGATATTGAATTCCATCATTGGAGTGTAAGGTGACTTTAGTCCCGAGCCCTGATTTGTTTTGATTTTGTCCTTCGAATTTGAATCGGATAAAATTATTCGTATCAGTTTCTGAAGCATTATTTTTGTAAATACAAGCAGGGTCAAAATAATTATTGACAACAATATCAAGATCTCCATCATTGTCAAGATCACCCATAGAGGCACCATTTGAGAACCCAGAGAAGTTAAAGCCCCATTCGTTGGATTTATCTTCAAATTCATAATTGCCCATGTTGCGATAAGCATAGTTGGCTATTCTTGTGCTTTTCATATGTTCTTGCAATTCATCAAATGACATTTCTCCTCCACGTTGAGCTGCAATAGCCGATGTTTTAATTAAGTAATCTTTGTCTTGCGTGTCACGGATGTAACCATTGGTAACCAATAAATCTTTTAATCCATCATTGTCGAGGTCTGCGAAAATAGGGGCCCAGCTCCAATCGGTATTTCGAACACCAGCCAAATCAGCAATGTCCGTGAAAGTGCCATTTCCATTATTTAGTTGAAGCGTATTTCTCATGTATTGGTAGTGAAAACCAGCTTTTACATGTTTCCAAAAAAGGTCTGCATCCATCGATGCCATGTTGGTTTTTTTTCTTTTATTATCTGCAGCGAGCATTTCTACAATAAAAATGTCAAGCAATCCATCGTTGTTAAAGTCGGCAACATCAGTCCCCATTGCGAAATAAGAACAATGTGGAAATGCGTTTTTCAATTGTTCCTTGAAGGTTCCATTTCCTTGATTGACATAATAAAAGTCAGGGAGTTGAAAATCATTGGCGACATATACATCTGTATTCCCATCATGATTCATGTCACTAACAGCAAGACCAAGTCCATGACCAAAGTTCTGAATTCCGGCTGATCTTGTAACATTCACGAATTTACCGTTATCATTACGGTATAATTTATCACTGACTTTATCTTTTGGGTCGGCTATTCCTTCAAACACAGCTTTGTAAGTCAGACGAAATTCTGGATGACTTGCAATGTAACAATCCAAATCGCCGTCATTGTCATAATCGAAAAAGGCTGAATGAATCGAATTACCGCTGTCATCTAAGCCATAAGCACTCGCCATTTCTTTAAATTTCAGTCCTCCTTGATTGATGAAAAGTAAGTTCTTGTGCGTGTCTTTGTCTTGGAAAAAACCCGATCGGCAGACATATATGTCTAGTAAGTTATCGTTGTTAATGTCAATCATGGTAACACCAGTCTTGATACCTCCATAGTTGCTGATACCCGTTACTGCTGAAACATCTTCAAACTCGAAATTTCCTTTATTTTTATAAAGCTTGTCTGCTACTATCGTGCCAGTGAAATATATTTCAGGCAAACCATCATTATCCAAGTCGCCTATGGCTGCACCCCCGCCGTTATATAGGTAGTCCCAACGGTAAAAATTTACTTCGTTTGTCTCATCAAGGATGTTTGTGAAGTCGATGCCTGTTTCGTTTGGGTTTAGCAGCTCCAACAGCGGTTTGGTTACTTTCTGTGTGACTTTTTCTTTACCATCAACTTGTGCTTTTGCAGCATCAGATTCACAACTTACGGTATAAAATAATACTCCTATTGAACCTAGAAGACATTTGAAAAACAAGGAACTTAACAACTTCATAATGGCATACAATTGTGCCTCGTAATGGTTGGATTCGATGCAGCTTTTCCATAGAATCAAAGGAAATACAGCTGATACTTGCGTGTATTAGCGGCTAATCAATTCTTTTCATTAGTTAGATGGCGGTTACTTAAAGTTAAGAATTATAATGTGCAAGTCAAAAAAAGCCAATTTGACTCGATTAGTTAAAAGCCATAAACGATGCAGATTTATGTACAAGGGTCGCAGCAAAAAGGTTATACATAAGAAACCCCATATCCATGATAGATACGGGATACTGGTTACTTGTTAAATCTTCAAAGAAATTCTTGTGAATTTACTTCTTTAATAGGTCTCGGATTTCAGTCAATAAGATCTCTTCTATAGAAGGCTCTGGTGGAGAAGCTGGTGCCTCTTTTTCTACTTTCTCTAATTTTGCTTTCATTTTATTATATGCTTTTACTACCATAAAGATTGAGAAAGCGACAATCAAAAAAGTAATGATTGCATTGATGAAAAGACCGTAATTATTTGCTACTTCCGCGTTACCATCTCCGACACCATCAGCAGACTCTACAACCTCTAGTTGGATGACGTAGGAAAGTTCGGTAAAATCTGCATTTCCCAGCATTTTTCCTATTGGTGGCATAATGATATCATTGATCAGTGATTTAATAATTGTTTTAACTTTTAGCATGCATGTATCAAGCAATAGGAATTATACTTGAAATAAAGAAGCTAGAAGTTCTTTAGTAAGAATGGTGCATTGTGCAACAAGCTACAGAATAGTGTATTGTTTGGCGCATTTATTTAATTAAGCGATCTATTCTCATGAAATTTTCCCAATACATTTCTTTTGTCATGTCTGACCAATGAATTTGAAAATACCGGTATTGATAAGTTTGGATTTGACAAGCAATTATGAGCACTACTATTAATGACAGGAAAATTTGTTTGAAAGGTCTTCGCTTTATTTGATTCAATGCGATCGCTAAAGGAATCATAAAGATGGGAATGTACTCAACATAAACCCTAGAAGAAAAACTACCACCATAATACCACATCCACCAAGAAGACAGTACAAATGTGATTAAAAAGAAGAACCCAATCCATGAGAAAAACTCAAAGCGAGAAGTTCTCCATAAAAAATAACATCCTGCAAATGCGACTAAAAATAGTGGTGTATATAAAAAGAGCCCCTTTTTATAACTGAATAGAATTGCTGCAATGTGTGGTGAAAGAAAATTAAACCCTTCTTCTGCGTATGCATAGATAAAGAAACTGCCGGTTGAAATTTTATAGATGACAAGTTGAATTGAAATTACGCATAGAAATACACAAACAGCAAGGATGAACCATAATTTGTCTCGAATGCTAAAAATAAGACCCTTTTTAAGGGTGAGAAAATTACCAGAAGCAAAAGGAATAATGAATACAATTAATCCATTTATTGGTCTTGTAAGTACAATGAGGCCTAACAGTAAAAAGAGCTTTAAAAGATGATGTTTATTATTTCGAAGAAAATAGGTCCTAGAATAATAATAAAAAAGACTAACTAAGGCAAAGGAGAAGACGTGAGACATGCCAGGTTCGCCTACAGTATAGTAGAACAAATTAGTCCCAAAAACAGCAGCAAAAAAGGTAATGGATTTTTGCCAATTCTTAATTTGATAGGTGTCTAAAGTAGCGTTAAGAAAAATAAGTCCGATGATTAAATAAAATATGGCGGAAATATTAATAGAGATAGGATAAAGTTTAGAATAGCCATCAAGTTCATAATCAAGTAAATAACTAGAAAGATGAGCAACGAGAAAGAATGGAGACTCTAAAAGTGCTGTACCGCAATAATATTTGTCAATAACCTTTCCATTTGCAGAAGATCGGTAATCATAATATAAATTTTCATCATAATATTTGCCCGCTTCAATAGACTCGAAGAAACCAAAATTTAAATCTTGATAAATAAAAATAGCGGGTAAATAGGCGTAATATCCCTTACCATCAGATTCAATTATTCCCTTCCAATCCTCTTTTTCCCAATTGAGATTAGAAGAAACAACGGTAACAATCAATGTGATGATTATTATTGAAACACGAGATGTACTCAATCTAGACCTCATTTGAACTTAACGCGTGTTGAAATTTTGCATTCCTTTATTGATTCGTCTGTTTCATAACGTAAACACCCAATATAGCTTATCTTTAATACGATTGAAATATTTTTGTATGAGAAATGGCTTTGCAGTAATTATTGTTTTCATTTTATATTCAACCACTTCATTGAGTCAGGTGATACTCCTTGATGAAGATTTTCAACTTGGGACGTTGCCAACAGGCTGGTCTCAAACGACTAATGCAACGGATGGTGGATGGTTGCTCGGCACCAACACTTCTCTTCAAAGCGTCTATTGGCCAATCGCGCCTCACGGCAATTTCATTGCAACAAATGACGATGAATGCGATTGTGATAAATCTGAGGATTACCTCATTACACCGCCAATTGATTTAACAGGGATATCTGCTGCAGTAATGCAATTCCAAAATTACTTTGATGGAGAATCAATGTTTGGTGGAACAGAAACGGCGACGGTAGAATACTCGGTTGATGGTGGCGCATCTTGGAATGTATTGCAAACAATTATTGGTGTCAATAATGGTCTTTGGGATGCGCAAACGGTAAGTCTGAATGCGTTAATTGGTAATTCCAACGTTTTGATCGGATTTCACTACTACGATGATTTCAATTGGTTGTTTGGATGGGCCATTGATGATGTATTTGTATCTGAAGTATCTGGTTTGGACTTGGGACTTAGTTCACTTTCTGTGCCAACGACACTTTCAACAGGAACGACCACTCCGGTAACAGGAATAGTAACCAATACAGGTTTGGATACGATTCAGTCTTTTGATGTCTCATGGACAATTGGAAGCAGTGTCTATAACACTAATGTTTCGGGTTTATCCATACCATCCTTAGGCACTTACAATTTTTCACACCCGGATTTATTAGAAATCAATACCAGTGGTATGTACAGTTTGGAAGTCTCGATAGGTAACGTGAATGGGCAACCAGCGGATTCGAATGCTACCAATGATAATATTTCAGCTGACATAACTGTTGCGGAGTACGGTACGATTTCAAGTGGAGGTTTTAGTCGAGACTATATTTACTATCATGCTAGTTCTGCTTCTAGTAGTTGTCCATTGGTTATGGTCTTTCATGGCTATAGTGGTAATGCGCAAGATATCATGGACTATAGTGCGTTTAATGCTTTAGCAGAGGAGTTTGGGTTTGCTGTTTGCTACCCACAAGGAACAGAGGATTCATTTAATACTACTTTTTGGAATGTAGGCTATGATTTTCAAACAGGAGAAACGGTAAATGATGTTGCCTTCGTTAATGAACTGATTGATACGCTTAGCTCTCAAAACTCATTAAGCGACGAAAATATATTTTCTACAGGGATGTCGAATGGCGGTGATTTTTCTTACATGCTTGCTTGTGAATCTTCTGAAACTTTTAAGGGAATTGCGCCGGTTGCAGGAATGATGCTACAACACATAATAGATACATGTAACCAAGTGAGGGAAGTATCGATATTTGAAATTCACGGAACCAACGATAATGTAACTCCAATGGCGGGAGATCCGACTAATATTGACGGTTGGGGTGCGTATCCCAGTATTCCCAATACAATGGACTATTGGGTTACTCGATATGGACTTACAACAACGACATCAAGCACGCTGCCTGATATTGATCCAGCAGACGGTAGCAACGTGTACTCAGATAAATATACTGAAACTGGATCGTGCTCTCAAGTATGGTTGTATACAGTAAATGGGGGAGGTCACGATTGGCCGGGTGCATATGGTAATATGGATATTTCGGCAAGTCGAGAAGCGTGGCTATTTTTTGACCAACTTTGCGTTAATCCGCTCCAAATGATTGAATTTGAAAAGGACTCAAATCGACAGTTACTCCGTATTGTTGATTTATTGGGAAGAGAGATTCCTTATAAAAATGGTACCATTATGCTGTATCAATATTCTGATGGTTCAGTAGAGAAGAAATTTGCTTTGGATTAGATACGATTATATCGATGGCTCTGTTTAATTAGAGTAATAAATCGATTATTTGAGATGTATAATCTTCTTTTAAGGTAGTGTACTAAATTTATTTTGAAGGCTAAAAAATAAAGACTTTAACTCTTCTTAAATCACTTTGAGTATGACCGCAAAAAATCAGTATGTTTAACAAAATATAATAGAAAAAACGAAAAAATGGATAGATCAGCAACAGCGATATGGCAGGGAAGTGGAAAGGATGGTACAGGGAATTTAACTACCGAAAGTTCGGTTTTAGATAACGCTCCATATTCTTTCAACTCTAGATTTGAATCGGGTTCAGGGACGAACCCTGAAGAACTTATTGCAGCAGCCCATGCAGGGTGTTTTAACATGAAACTTTCTTTTGTTTTAGGCAATAGTGGAATTATCCCAGAACAATTAGAAACCAAGTGCGTGGTTACTATGGACGATGGTGTTATTACAAGTTCAAAATTAATCTTAAAGGCAAAAATAGACGGGGTAGATGAAAAATTATTACAGGAGTCTATAAAAGACGCAGAAGAAAATTGTCCAATTTCGGTATTGTATAATACCAAGATTTTGGTGGAGTATACCCTACTATAGTCCAAGTACTATATTTAATTGCTTGACATTTTGATGTGATTTGTCTTCGTTGAAGATGAGTATGTACGAAGAAGTAATAAAAAAACCCGATGTAAATCGGGTTTTTTATCATTCTTAAATCTTATTCAGAAGTTGATAAATCAACTAGATTATTTATTTCAAATCGAAACGATCTGCGTTCATAACCTTGTTCCAAGCAGCGATAAAGTCCGTTACGAATTTGCTGTTGTTGTCATCTTGTGCATAAACTTCAACAATAGCACGTAACTCTGAGTTAGAACCAAATACCAAATCTGTCCGCGAGCCTGAGCGCACTTCTTGGCCTGTCGTTCTATTACGACCGATATATTTGTTAAACCCAGCATTTTCCCACTTTACATCCATCGATAATAGGGTTTTAAACCAGCTGTTGTCAAGTGACCCTTTTGTCCAAAGACCATCACTTGTTCCGGAAATACCCATGGCTCTCATGCCACCTACTAATACAGTCATTTCTATGGACGTGAGCCCAAGAAGCTGAGCTTTGTCAAGCATGATTTCTTCAGGACTAATAGCAAATTCTTTTTCGCTGTAATTTCTAAAACCACATGCACTTGGTTTAAGTAAATTAAAAGAATCAACATCGGTATCATCTTGCGCAGCATCTGAACGGCCAGTAGAAACAGCAACTCGAGTTCCGCTTGCAAGCTCAATGCCAACGGCGCCACCTAGAACAATAACATCCGCAACGCTACCACCTGAGCTAGCGGCGATACTTTCGTAAGTAGTTAATATTTGTGCCAGTTCTGTCGGTTTGTTTACTTCCCAATTTCTTTGTGGCTCAAGTCTAATTCTAGCACCATTTGCACCGCCCCGGTTATCAGAACCTCGAAAAGTTGAAGCAGACGCCCACGCGGTTTCCACCATTTGTTGGTGAGATAAACCACAAGACTTAAGTGCTGTCCTTATTTTGTCCTCATCACTAGAGGATAAGGTTTTTGCTGTTGGAATAGGGTCTTGCCACAGGTAATCAACATCTTTAAAGTCACCTGCGATATAATTGCTCTTGGGACCCATATCACGATGTAGAAGTTTAAACCAGGCACGTGCGAAGGCTTCTCCAAATTCATCCGGATTCTTAATAAAACGTTCAGAAATTTCTCTATAAATAGGATCAACCTTTAAAGACATATCTGCTGTGGTCATCATTGGAAGCACTTTCTCTCCACTGCCATCTACTTGAGGAACCATGTCTTCCTCAGCACAATCAATTGGATGCCATTGGAAAGCTCCGGAAGGGCTCTTTTTACATTCCCATTCGTATTTGAGCAGTAAGGTAAAATAACCCATGTCCCATTGTGTTGGATTGGTCGTCCAAGGTCCTTCGATACCACTAGTAATTGTGTCAACCCCTTTGCCGGATTTATATGAACTCATCCAGCCGAAACCTTGATCTTCAATACTCGAGCCTTCTGGTTCAACGCCAACAAGTCCATCATCACCCGCACCATGTGCCTTTCCAAAAGTGTGGCCACCGGCAGTTAGAGCGACTGTTTCTTCATCGTTCATCGCCATACGCTTAAATGTTTCACGGACATCTTGCGCCGAAAGTGCTGGGTCAGGATTTCCATTTGGTCCTTCTGGGTTTACATAAATAAGCCCCATTTGAACTGCTGCTAATGGATTTTCTAGCTCTTGTCGTGTTTTTCCATAACGATTATCTCCAAGCCATTCATCTTCTGCTCCCCAATAAATATCTTTTTCTGAATGCCATATATCTTCTCTTCCCAATGCGGTTCCGTGGTTTGGTCCACCCATATCTTCAATGGCTACATTTCCTGCAAGTACAAGTAAGTCTGCCCAGCTTAGGTTATTTCCATACTTTTCCTTAATTGGCCAAAGTAGGCGACGTGCTTTATCTAAATTCCCATTATCTGGCCATGAATTTAGCGGTGCAAAACGCTGAGCACCTGTTGCAGCACCACCACGACCATCTCCGGTTCTGTAGGTTCCGGCAACGTGCCATGTCATACGAATGAAAAATGGACCGTAATGACCATAATCCGCTGGCCACCAATCCTTACTATCGCGCATAACCTTTGCAATATCTTCTTTAACTATGGATAGATCAAGTTGTTTGACATTTTCACGATAGTTTATTTCTTGAATTGGATTACTTTTGGTATCGTGCTGCCGAAGAATATCTAAGTTTAACTGATTGGGCCACCAATCT
>CAJQPO010000007.1 GCA_905480225.1 uncultured Flavobacteriales bacterium
GTCCCAAGAAATTTCTAAAGGGTAGCTATCAGGTACAATTTCAATAACCATTTCGGTAAAGCCTGAAGAACATTGAGCATTAAAATATTCAAGATTAATTACGAGAAATAGAAAAAAGATTAATAGTCGTAGCATGGTTCAAGTTACGATTTATTAAGTAATTGATGTATCCCCTCATTGAAATCTTGAATTCCAATAAAGAAATAGATAAATTGGTGTTCTAACGGCTAATATTAAATGATTTCAATTTAAGGTATTGGTTCTTTTCTTCAGTAGATTTAAAAATTAAGTTCTTATATCTATATTTGCTTGCCTTTTTTAGACAGAATTAATGGAACAAATTACTCCTTATATACCCAAGCATAAAATCAGAATTGTAACAGCAGCGTCTTTGTTCGATGGCCACGATGCGGCGATTAACATTATGAGACGAATCATTCAGGCTACGGGCTGTGAAGTCATTCATCTAGGACATGACCGAAGTGTTGAAGAAGTTGTTAATTGTGCTATTCAAGAAGACGCTCAGGCAATTGCGATGACTTCTTATCAAGGTGGCCATATGGAGTACTTTAAATATATGTACGATTTACTTCAAGAGAACGGAGCTAGTAAAATTAAAATATTTGGTGGTGGCGGTGGTACCATTTTACCTTCGGAAATAGCCGAATTACAAGCGTATGGTGTGACAAGAATTTACCATCCAGACGATGGTAGGTCCTTGGGACTACAAGGAATGATTAATGATTTGGTTAAACAATGTGATTTCAGCACCGGCAATGATGTTCAAGCAGATTTTAAGTCTAATGATTTTCATGATTATAGAACGATAGGAAGGTTGATTTCAGCAGCAGAGAATTATCCTGAAGAAAACGCATCAGTGTTGAAAAAAATTCACGAAACTGCATCAAAAAAAAATACGCCGGTTCTAGGGATTACAGGAACTGGAGGTGCTGGGAAATCATCTTTGGTAGATGAATTGGTTAGAAGATTTCTGACTGATTTTCCTTCCAAAAAAATGGCTATCGTATCCGTTGACCCATCAAAACGAAAAACAGGAGGCGCACTTTTAGGTGATAGAATCAGAATGAATGCGATTCGAAACGAGAGAGTTTTTATGCGTTCATTGGCAACGAGACAGTCCAACCTTGCCTTATCAAAACATGTTTCAACTGCGCTTGATATTCTTAAAACGGCACATTTTGATCTTATCATATTAGAAACTTCAGGAATAGGACAGTCGGATACAGAAATCCTGGATCATTCAGATGTTTCTCTTTATGTAATGACGCCAGAATTTGGGGCTGCGACTCAGCTAGAAAAGATTGATATGCTTGATTTTGCGGATATAGTTGCACTCAATAAATCGGATAAAAGAGGTGCGTTAGATGCTATACGAGATGTGAAAAAACAGTATCGAAGAAATCACAATTTATGGGAAGCTTTGGATGAAGAAATACCTGTGTTTGGAACGATTGCGTCTCAATTTAATGACCCAGGGATGAACACTTTGTATAAGTCGCTGATGGACAAGCTGGTTGAAAAGTCAGGTGCAGACCTCTTGTCTCAGTATGCTATTACGAAGGAAATGTCAGAAAAAATATATGTGATTCCTCCTTCTAGAACACGTTATTTGTCGGAAATATCTGAAAGTAACAGGAGCTATGATGCGTGGGTCAATCAGCAGACTGAAACAGCCAATACTTTGTATGGATTGCAAAAGACCCTTTTAGCTGTATCGGGCAATGGTGAATTAGAAGCAGGGTTGAAAACGGTATTCGACAAGGTTAAATTAGATTTAGATCCTAAAAATTGGTTGTTGCTTGAATCATGGGAAGAAAAAATAGCCAGATACAAAGGACCATTATATAAATTCAAGGTTAGAGATAAAGAATTGTCTATATCTACGCATACGAAGTCATTATCTCATTTGGATATTCCTAAAGTTGCCTTGCCTAGGTACAGTGGATGGGGTGATCGTTTGAAATGGTTGTTACAAGAAAATGTACCGGGCGAATTTCCTTTTACGGCAGGTTTGTTCCCCTTTAAGAGAGAGGGAGAAGATCCAACTCGAATGTTTGCTGGAGAAGGGGGGCCAGAAAGGACGAATAAACGATTTCATTATGTAAGCCTCGGGTTGCCTGCGAAGCGACTATCTACGGCTTTTGATTCCGTTACCTTATACGGCAATGATCCCGCAATACGGCCGGATATTTATGGTAAGATTGGTAATGCAGGAGTTTCCATTTGCTGTCTCGATGATGCCAAGAAATTGTATTCTGGTTTTGATTTGTCTAATGAAATGACCTCTGTCAGCATGACTATCAACGGGCCAGCTCCTATGCTGCTTGGTTTTTTTATGAATGCAGCAATTGATCAAAACTGTGAAAAATATATTTTAGAGCATAAACTGCAACAGGATGTAGAAAATGTTTTTAACGAACGCTATGACAAGAGGGGAATTGAACGTCCAAAATATCAAGGGAATTTACCGGAAGGAAACGATGGATTAGGTTTAATGCTATTAGGATTAACCGGTGATCAGGTGTTAAAAGAAGATGTCTACAACAAGATTAAGGCAGATACATTATCAAGAGTAAGGGGCACGGTTCAAGCGGATATTTTGAAAGAGGATCAAGCACAGAACACCTGTATATTTTCAACAGAATTTGCCTTGCGATTAATGGGTGATGTACAAGAATATTTTATTCACAATGAGATTAGGAATTTCTATTCCGTTTCTATTTCAGGATATCACATCGCAGAAGCGGGAGCGAACCCCATATCTCAATTGGCATTTACATTGGCCAACGGATTTACTTTCATTGAGTACTATTTGAGCCGAGGTATGGATATTAATAAATTCGGTCCGAACCTTTCTTTCTTTTTCTCAAATGGAATAGATCCGGAATACGCAGTAATTGGAAGAGTAGCTAGAAGGATTTGGGCAAAAGCTCTTGCTAAAAAGTATGGTGCAGACAAACGGGCTCAAATGCTTAAATATCACATCCAAACATCTGGAAGATCACTTCATGCCCAAGAGATAGATTTCAATGACATCCGAACTACTTTGCAGGCGCTTTATGCGATTTATGACAATTGTAATTCATTACATACCAATGCATATGATGAGGCCATTACTACACCAACAGAAGACTCTGTTAGGCGTGCTATGGCGATTCAATTAATTATTAATCGCGAATTGGGACTTGCAAAAAATGAAAACCCAATGCAAGGTTCTTTCATTATTGAAGAGCTGACAGAATTGGTTGAAGAAGCTGTATTGATGGAGTTCGACCGTATCACAGAAAGAGGAGGTGTTTTAGGTGCTATGGAAACCATGTATCAGAGAAGTAAAATTCAAGAGGAGTCCATGCATTATGAAACACTCAAGCATACAGGCGAATTTCCAATTATTGGCGTCAATACATTTTTAAGTTCGAAAGGTTCACCTACGATTATTCCTGAAGAAGTAATTCGAGCTACCGAAGTAGAAAAAAAACACCAAATAGAGATGCTTGAAGTTCTTCAGAATGCCAATGGTGAAAAATCTATTGAAGCATTGAAAAACATTCAGAAGGCCGCGATTCAGAATGATAATATTTTTGAAAAGTTGATGGAAGCTTCCAAATATTGTTCACTGGGCCAATTGACTCATGCGCTTTTTGAAGTTGGTGGGCAGTATAGAAGAAACATGTAACAGTAAGTAGTTTACAGCAACCCTTTTAATTTTTAAGAATGTTCAAGATGTCAATATTGCATTTGCTGTTGTGATTAGGATGTAACAAAAACGATTTCAGTATATTTCGTGACCCTATTATGATTTTACAAAGAAATATATTTTTGTTTGTCACACTGCTTTTGCCTTTTATTTCAAATGCGGGTATTAATTTGGATTCGCTGAAGGGCATTTGGAATGATACCAATCAAAAGACTGAAGACAGGTTTTTAGCAGCTAAAACCATTGCTTGGACCGGTTATTTACAGAGCTACCCGGATAGTTCATTTTATTTTTCTGAGCAATACTTCCTTGTCGCAAAAGAAAGAAACAACCTCAAAGAGATGGCTACGGCTTTGTATATCCAGGCCAATGCATGTGGAAATCAAGGGTTGAATGTACTCGCCTTGGAAAAAGCCAAATCTTCTTTGGCGATTTATGAAAAGATACCTTACAAAACAGGAGTCGCCAATTCTTATAACCTAATAGGGAATATTTGCTTAAGCTTAAAGGAATTCAATGAAGCGCAGAAATACTACAGCAACGCATTAGAAATATATCTTGAAAAGGAAGATAAAATGGGGCAAGCCAATGTCTACAACAACATGGGCAATATTTTGAAGGAAGAGTCTAACTATTTAGATGCTCTTAATTATTATTTAAAAAGTTTGAAACTGAAGAAGGCTATTGGAAATAAGATAGGTATTTCATCCACGTATACCAATATTGGTCTTGTTCAATTAGCCATGAAAGATTATCTGCAAGCATTAGAATACCTAGAGTTGGGTTTGAATATATGTGAAGAGGAGGGGTTTGAAAATGGGGAGAGCAGTTGTTTGATCAACATATCTGAATGTTATTTTAAACAGGGCGAGGTTTCAATGGCTGAGGATTTCGCTGAAAAAGGTTTGTCTTTATCTATAAAGATTAAGTCTCTTGAGGCTACCAAAGCGGCTTACGAAATTCTATATAGAATTTCAAAGAATACTGGAAATTTTCCAAAAGCGCTGAAGATGAAAGAGCTTTTTGAATTGTGTAAGGATAGTCTTCGAAAAGAAGAAGTAGTCCAGAATCTTCAGCAAATGAAATTGCAAGAGGAATATAAGCTAAAGAAACAAGCGGATTTATTTCTTTATGAGCTGGAAATAGCAAACAATGAAAAAAAATTATTGAAAGAAAAAACTTTCAGAAACAGCTTGTACTTTTTGATTGCTGTTATTGCTATTTTTCTGTTAGGTTTTGTAAATCGATATGTGAAAATTAAGAGACACAAGCGAATTATTGAAGAACAACATCTTGAGCTAAACGAAGCGCATGGAGAATTAACAGATAGTATTAATTATGCTAAATGGATTCAGTCAGCTTTGCTGAAAACGGACGAACGAATTACGGCTCATTTACCGGCTCATTTTATTTACTATTCACCAAAAGACATTGTCTCGGGTGATTTCTACTGGTTTCATGAGAAAGGAGGATATCTCTATTTTTGTGTTGCGGATTGCACAGGTCATGGTGTTCCTGGTGCCTTTATGAGTATGCTTGGTATTTCTTTCTTACAGGAAATTGTAGCAATGGGCGATGCCCCAATGCCTAGTGAAATTATGGAAGGGTTGAGTGAACGTTTGGTGCAAGAACTTTCGCAAAAAGAAGGTGATAATCCGCTTAAAGACGGAATGGATGCTTCTATCATTAGGTATCACAAAGAATCTGAAAAGATTGATTGGTGCGGAGCCAATAATTCCATATACATTGCCTCTAATAATGATTATACAGAATACCTAAAGAAAGAGGAGATTCGAGTAATTAAAATAGATGGCAAAGAAGGAGTTTTAAATGAGTTATTGCCTATGCGGCAGTCTGTCGGTTACAATGTATTTAAGACACCTTTTGTTGATTGCTCACTGACGCTTGAAAAGGGTGATTTATTGTATTTGCTTACAGATGGTTATGCTGATCAATTTGGAGGACTGAAAGGTAAAAAGTACATGCAGACTCGATTGAAACATTTTTTATTAGAGAATTGGAAATGTTCGATTAAAGATCAACACAAAAAATTGGAAATGGAATTTATTAACTGGAAAGGCAATATGGGTCAGATTGATGATGTGTGTATTGCTGGTTTTGTCATTTAGTCGAATAACGGAGGGCTAATAATAAGCACTATAATTTACAGACTGAACGTATTAAAGGGTCTTCTAAACCCTTAAAAAGTTTTATTTTTGACACATAAAACCTTATTTTCTTGACTAATTCTATATCCTTAATTGAATATTATTTATTTTAGAGCATGATATTCCAAATAGACGCAACGGATAAAACGCCGGAAATTGATTTTTCTCCCGTAACAGGAGTACTCAAAATTAAAGGCATTTCAATACCAGAAGATTCTAAAGAATTTTATCGAGGCTTGTACATGGAGATCGAAGAGTACTTGCAAGATCCTCTAGAGTGGAGTGTGGTTGAATTACATTTGGAATATTTCAATACCAGCACAACGCTGTTCCTTCGTGACTTGATGAAGAAGTATCGTCAAGCCAATCAAATCGGAAATACGAATGTGAAAATCATGTGGATTTTTGAAGAAGACGATTTAGATATGGAAGATGCTGGGCTCGAGTTTAAGGATTTGTTTGATGATATACCTTTTGAATTACAGGCAGTAGAAGAATTCGATTTCAGATAGTGATTATCCAACATCATTGGCTATAGATCCACAAGTCAGTTTGCCATTTTTCCTTAATTCTATTCATGTTCTTCAGCAGTTCAGGTTTTGCTTTTGATTGCTCAATGCTCACTAAATTTCGATTCGAATTGGAACGGATAATTTTTGAATTAAACCCTTCTTTTTTCCATCTAAAGCATTCTTTTTCTGCATTTGCTTTGCTATTAAAACTACCTATGATTAAATAATACATCGTGTTAGATGAAAACGATTCCATTTTTTTCTGCTCAACTTGTTTCACTATTGATGAAGGATTTATAGTAGCTACATTGGATGACTGCTGCTTAATTTTTGGTATGAATGCTAGAGGGTTTCCCATTGATGACAGTGTTCGGTCAGCAAGGTCCAATTCTTGAATTAATGATGAATCTTGAAAAACGTTCAATTTCCCGCTATAACAAGCCACCCAAATTCTTCCTAATTCATTGTCGATGGTTATTCCGATTGGTTTGCTTCCAGTTTCGACCGTATCTTCGATTGAAAAATCACTCGTTTTTATTTTAGACATAGTTTTCTCACCATAATTAACAACGTAGAGAAATTGTCCTGATTCACTTAAAGCCATAGATCTTGGCATCCTTCCAGTTCTTATTTTTTCAATCGATTGATTTGATAAGTTGTATTTACCTATTTTACCTTCACCGTTCAAACTAATATACAGTGTTTCGTCCTTAGGGTCGAGGCATAAATGTCTTGGGTTTTTGCCAATGTTTGGAATTATATTTTTGGCACAATTACTTAAATTTATCTCGACAATTTTTGAAGAACCCATAATGGCAACAAAGGCTTTTTTAGAATCTGAAGTGATGGCTATTCCCCTTGGGTGCGCTCCAACTTTTATCCGTTTTATCTCTTTTTCCTGGTTTAAGCTTACAATACTCACATCACCACTGCTCCAGTTGCTTACTAACAAAAGAGAGTCATTGGGGCTTACAGCCATGAATTTTGGTACAGCACCAACAGTTATGATATTGGCGATTTGAAATGTAGTCATGTCAACTTTATAGATAAAGCTGCTGTCGTATTTTGAAGAATTACAAGCATCACAACCTGGATTTTTAAATCCTGGTCCTGTCATGTTGTAATTAGAAATCCAGGCGTATTTTCCGTTATGAGAAAACGTGCATTCTACAGGAGCTCCGTTCAATTCGTATTCACCTTCATGGTTGAAATCTGAAGGTGTTATTTTATCAGGAATAGTCGCAATTAGCTCGTAATCTCGGTCGTGAACTAGAATTTTATGTTTGTACATCATGTGTTGCGATAAGAAATACCCTGTTCCGGAGTGAACAACTGATTTTGGGGACATGCTTCCTGAAATGGTTTTAATCAGCTGCAAACCATAATGCTTTTCCGAATCGGTTATTTCTTGTGAATTTCCGAAGAATGATGATCCTAATAAAAGGACTGTGGTTAGGTATATTCCTAGCTGCATTTAGGAGTCCAATAAGAATTCTTGTGCGTCTATTGCTGTCTTTTCAGGGCATTCTTCCATCGGGACGTGTCCCATGTTATCATAAATGATGAGTTTGTTGTTTGGAATATCACGTTGAAATTTGAATGCATGATCAACATTTAGCCATTTGTCTTCGTTTCCCCATAATATCAAAACGGGCATGGATAACTGCGTCAAATTATGTGTATTCTGTTTGTAATTGGAATTGGCTATGTATACAAATGCTTCCTTGTTTCCATCTCGATGAATCATGTCATAATAACGATTTACAATATCACTGGTAACTTTAGTTTGGTCGCAATATACTTGTCGTACAAATCTTCGCACAACTGCTTTTGGAATAAAATTGAAAACATTTCTGAGTACTGGAGTTTGAGCAATAATAAATGGCAAAGGGTAATTATTGTCATTGATGTATCCTGCAGAATCAATTAGAATAAGCTTCTTTACTTTATTGGGATTTTGAAGGGCAAACTCCCAAGATAACCATCCTCCAAGAGAATTCCCGACTAAAAAGAAGTCTTCGATTTCTAGTGCGTCCGTGAAGTTTTGTAGAAATGCAGTGAATTGATCAATTGAATAATTATTGTTGGGGCTAGGTCCGGTTAAACCAAAACCTGGCATATCAAGTCTAATTACACGGAAATTGTCTTTCAAAATTTCGGTCCAACCATTATAGGTATGCAGGGATGAGAATGTACCGTGTAATAGTAAAATTGTTGGACCGCTCCCTTCGTCACGATAATGCACTTTTACTCCGGAAATGTCAATCCATTTCGAGTCTTTTGTAGTGTATTTTTGGAGTAATTCGTCTACGGTCATTTCGCCTCATTAATCGGCATGATTCGGAAGGTAAGGTAAGAAAATAAGTAAGCTTTATTAAACTTTAATTCACTTGATAGTTCAAAATTCTGTTTTTTCATAAAAAGTAATGGACTGAATGTATTTTTTCAAATCCATAGAGATGTTCGAATAATTATTCACTTTTTGTTAATATTCCATTGAATTTGGTATTGAAATATTCTTCAAAGGCGATTTGTAAGCTTAAGTGATGCTTAGCCAAGAAACTGGCATCGGTAGCTAAATCGAAGAATAATCGATCTTGTTGTGCCATAAGCGCAATGTTAAATGTAGAGAACACGCCTCTTTTTATACCCATACTATAGTATTCCATTAGATTTTCTACAGAGGCATTTTGAAACAATTGAATAGGCTCCCAGCAACTCGGAAAGAAAACTTTAAGTTCATTTAAGTATTGTGTAGTCAGACCACCTAGATTCGTGGTGAAATGACGTACGCCTTCATAATATCTTTCAATAAAATCGAGCTCATCATTAAATAAATACTCTTTCATAATCGAAAGATCAGATAGTTTTAGCCAAACAGCAGCTTCAACTAATTCTTCTTTGGATTGAAAATAATTATAAATCGTTGCTTTAGATATATTTAAATGAATAGCTATTTCATCCATCGTTACTTTACGAACACCGTGTTCATAGAAATAGGGTAGAACTTTTTTAAGCCACTTTTTTTGTTTAGCGTCAAGTTCTTTTCTCTCCTTTTCAACCGCTTTTCTTCCCATATTATACGATTACAATCTCAAGTAATAATTCGAAAAATTATTCTACATTTAGAGACCTAACTTCTCGTCAAGTTTACCAAAAAAATAGCATGAATAAAAGGTATGTTTTTATATTAATCATTTTGTTGTCTATTAATTCTATGGGTTTTATAGCTCAGGATAATAGTTCTTTAGAGAGCACCACTGATCAATCCGCAGGTCAAATTCAAAACGGTATTTATTTGGAACTAGGCGGTAATGCGGGTGTCTATTCGATCAATTACGAGCGTTTATTTAGTTTGGGCAAAATCAACATTGCTGGCAGAATGGGTTTTTCTCTTTTAAGTGAACGTCTTTTTATCGAGCCAGAAGAGAATAAAGGATTAGAAATTTTAATGCCCTTTGGAGCCAATGTAATTTACGGTTTTGCCGGATCGCATAGGATTGAAGCTGGTATTGGCGGCACGTATTACAGTCATAAAGTGTATGCTATTACGATGAATACGTCGAATATTAATAATCAGCCTGTTTCTACAGATTTGGTGCGGAAAAATGAGATTTGGCCAAACTTTAATATAGGCTATCGATTTCAGAAAACGAGCAGTGGAATGTATTACAGGGCATTTTTTAATGGTCATTTGAGTCGGAGATTTTTAGCTGATAGCCCGAACAGTCATTCTCAATACTCCATGTTAACTTTGGACCCTTGGGCCGGAATTTCGGTAGGATACGGATTTTAAAATGTACAATATGAATCAAAAATATTTTGTTTGGACATTAGTCATCATTGTGGGAGTATTTTTACTTGACGCTTGTCGTAAAAATCAGGATCCATTAAAAGTGGGTGGTTGCGGAGACGCTAATTCACCAGAAGGTCAAGTGGGCTTAATAGATTACGACGATGGGAGCTGTTTGTATGGTTTCATTACCGAGTATCAAATCACCTATCATCCACAGTATGACAATGCTGCTGGAACAGGCGTAGATTGGGATTTTGCCACGAATACAGATGCTGATTTAATTCTTAGAATCAAACAGGATACGGCGAGCGACTGGTTTTTTAATAGTGAAAGTGGATTTGGTACACCAGAGATTCAACATAATGATACGGCGCGGTTCTCTGCTCTTACGGAATATCAGCTTGTAAATACATCGTATCGATGGGATTTGTACGATCATGATCCATTACCGCTTGATGACAATGATTTGATAAGCTCAGGTACATTCAATGCCATTGCCAATGCTTCCAATGGATATGTGACTGCCAAGGGATTCAATAGCGCCGGGGATAGCACAGAATTGCGCATCAAGTATGATTTAAGAAAAGTCTATTAGTATTTGACAATATCCAGTTGAATGTTTATTAGATTTAACATGTTATGCGTGCATAATAAATTAAGCTGCAATTTATGACCAACGATTACAAGCAATTATTTCAAAAACAACGGAGTCATTTTCTGACCAAAGTACAGCACCATACTATTGCTGATAGAAGAAGGAAACTGAAGTCAATTAAGGATTGGATTAAAAAGAATCACAAAGAAATTATTGAGTCGATTAGTGCTGATTTTAAAAAGTCACCAGAAGAAATAAAATTTGGAGAAATCAAACCTGTTTTAAGTGAAATAAATGATGCACTTATTCATGTCAGGAAATGGTCAGAAAGAAAAAAGGTAAGCACTCCACTTTTTCTTTTGGGTTCTAGGGCAGAGGTATTGGTGGAACCAAAAGGCGTAGTATTAGTTGTGGCACCTTGGAATTTTCCATTTATGCTAACCATGGGGCCAGTAGTTTCTGCAATTGCTGCGGGAAATGTAGTTACCATCAAGCCATCTGAGTTGACACCCAATACAGAACAACTAATTCTCCGGATGATTACTGAATTGTTTGAAGAGAAAGATGTTGCAGTAGTAACGGGTGATGCGAAAACAGGAGCGGCATTAATAGAGCAACCTTGGAATCATATATTCTTTACGGGAAGCCCGAATGTTGGTAAAATGGTAATGGCAGCTGCGGCAAAAAATTTAACTTCAGTCACACTTGAGCTAGGAGGAAGGAATCCAGCAATTGTGGATGAGACTGCTAATTTAAAGGATGCGGCTGAGAAATTGATATGGGGTAAATGTTTTAATGCTGGTCAATCCTGTATTGCTCCAAATTATTTATTAGTCCACAGTTCGAAGTATGAGGAGATACTGATTAGATTAGAATCGGCGTATAATAAAATGTATTGCAGTGGGAAACAAGAGATGGAGATGAATAAAGCTTTCCCACGTATAGTGAACAAACGTAATTTTGATCGAGTAAAAGGGCTAGTTGATGCTGCTGTAGCTGAAGGAGCTCAAGTGATTTTGGGTGGTGATTTTAATGGTAGCGACAATTATGTTTCTCCTACTATACTCACCAATGTGACGACTGATTCAACTTTATTTCAAGATGAAATATTTGGGCCGGTTTTGCCCGTGATAAAGTACGATTCGTGGGATGACGTTTTTGACATGGTAAATTCGACAGAAATTCCGTTGGCGTTGTACCTGTTTTCAAGGTCGTCTAAGAACATTAAAAGAGTGCTGAAGAGTACAACAGCGGGAACCAGTTGTATTAACGAGACAACTGTTCAGTTTATTCATCCTGAATTGCCTTTTGGCGGGCATAATTTTTCTGGTATTGGTAAAGCGCATGGAAAGTATGGTTTTGATGAATTCTCTAATGAAAGGGCTATCCTAAAACAAAGAGTAGGTTGGACTTCTGCTAAGATGATTTATCCCCCTTATACCCGTTTAAAACGAAAAATTATTGACTTCCTTACTTGGAGAATGTAATGTTGTTTACGGATGAGGAACATAGCTTATTAGCCGAGATTTGTGACGCGTTTGTGGGGCCCGTTAAAAGTTTGGATGGGGATGATGCTTATTGGCAAAACAAGGCCTCCAATTTGGATTTAAAGCAAAAAATTGAAACGACGGCTAATGCATTACCAGCACAAGATATTATTGACTTGAAAAAGGTGCTCAAATTGTTTTCGAAAAAGACACTTGGCATATTCTGGCGAGGTCCAATGAAACCTTTCAATGAATTAACCCTAGCGCAAAAAGAGAAACTTTTATTTAGGTGGTCTAGGAGTTCAATTGGAAATTTTAGAAAGGCCTTTAATGTATTTCGCAAAATGGCTGCATTCATGAGTTATTCTGCCTCTGCGGATGAAATACCACACATCCACTCTAAAATAGGCTATAAATCTTCTTCTTCGAAAATCGCTGAATATCCAACAAAGATAAAAACACTTTTTTCCGAATCGAATCAAGTAATATCCTGTGAGGTTTTGATAGTAGGGTCCGGAGCAGGAGGCGGATTAGCCGCTGGGATGTTGGCAGATGCAGGTAAAGATGTGGTATTGTTAGAAAAAGGAAGCTATATCAACGAAGAAGGATTCACTGATAACGAATGGGATATGGTTACCCAACTTTATGACCGTGGTGGTGCGCTTGCTACCAATGATGGTGGTGTTACTGTATTTGCTGGGAGTTGTTTGGGCGGCGGAACTACGGTTAATTGGAACGGTTCTTTTGCTACACCAGATCGAATTTTGGAAGAATGGACAGAAGAACATCAGCTGGATCATTTGTTCCTTAAAGAGTATGAACAAAGTAGACAAGCTGTTTTTAATCTGTTTAATGTAAATAAGGCAAATTCTGTTCATAATCCCCAAAATCAAAAGCTATGGGATGGTGCATCAAAAAGAGGCTTGAATCCTGAGTTGATAGCTAGAAATGTTGTTGATTGTCAAAAGAATGGGTTTGAAAATTGTGGCTTTTGTGGTTTTGGATGTAAAGGAGGTTGCAAACAGGGCACCATGAGAACAACGATACAAACAGCATCTGACAATGGCGCTCGTATATATTGTAACACTGAGGTCAAACATTTGACTACGTCACTCAATCAAGTTACTGGTGCTGTCGGTTTTCAAAACCGAAATGGGGAACTTCGAAAGCTGACGATAAAAGCTGAAAAAGTAATCGTTGCGTGCGGTTCCATTCACACACCTGCGCTTTTAATGAGAAGTGGCTTGCGCCACCCTGAATTGGGCAAAAATTTATATTTCCACCCAACTGTTGGCGTTGCCGCAAGATATAGTGATTTAATTGAGCCTTGGAGTGGCCCGATGATGTCAACTGTAGTTTCCGATGCCATGCAATTAGATGGCAATTATGGTTATTGGATAGAAACCGCACCGGTGCATCCAGGTGTTATTGGGATGACTTTGCCATGGACTTCTATTGAACAACATAAAAAAGATTTAACAATGGCTTCTAATTGTGGCGCTTTCATCGTTTTGACGCGTGATAAATACGGAGGTAAAGTTCGAATTGACAATCAAGGAAATGCCGTAATTAACTATAAGATGCATTCTTACGATTTGAATCACGCAATCCAGGGAATGAAGGAGGCATCAGAAATACATTTTGCTGCTGGAGCAACAGAAGTGATTTTTCCGCATAGTTCAAGAAAAACACTTTTGAATACAGCAGATCAAAATCAAAGAGCAGATTTCTACAAACAAATGACTTCCTGGAAATGGAGAGCAAATGATTATATACTTTATTCAGCTCATCAAATGTCTACTTGCAGAATGGGTGGAAATAATAAAACCCACCCCGTCCGTCCTGATGGGTCATTTGTTGGATATAATAACTTATTTATTGCAGATGGAAGTGCGCTGCCAAGTTGTCCAGGTATTAATCCAATGATGTCCATTATGGCTCAAAGTCATTTCACAATAAAAAACATATTAAATGAATATTAGCAATACTGAAATCAAGGTTAGGGGTTATCATTTAGACGTCTATCAACACGTAAATAACGCGCGTTATTTGGAATTTTTAGAAGAAGCAAGATGGAATCATTATCAGGATTACCCACCTTCCTACTTTGTGGATAAAGGCTGGGGAGTCATTATTGTGAATATTAATATCAATTACAAATTTCCAGCAGTCTTAGGTGATACCCTTGATGTACAAACCAGTTTGTTGAAAATTGGAAAATCGAGTATAACTTTTCAGCAGGAAATTCGAATTAAAGAAAACAATAAGCTTGCCGTAAGTGCAGAAGTTACATTTGTAATTATTGATCTAAAAACGAATAAAATCATGCCAATTGAAGGTGAGATAGAAAAAGTTTTAACTAGAACGAAAAAACTGAATTGATTGGGTAGAAAAACAACAGATAAAACTCGATATAATAATGCTTTAATCAAGCAGCGCCTCGCCATAAAAGCGATGGTCTATTTTCAGCAAAATGGGGTTAGAAAAATCAGTATGTCAAAGTTGGCTAAAGATTTATCGATAAGCAAAACAACCATTTATAATCATTTTGAATCTCGTGAAGCGCTTTTAGAATCGGCCTTGTCTTATAAATTGTCTGTTATTGGAGAATATGAATCGGTGCTTGAAAACATTACGCTTTCATATACTGAGCGGTATCGAAAAGCCATGTTATTTTATTGTGTTCAGCTTTTTGATGTCTCTTCTAAATTGATGTATGAAATCAGGGTGTTTTATCCAGCACTTTGGAAGATGGTTCTAGCCTTTCACAAAACAACATTCTTAAATCTGAAAAATTATTACGAGATTGGAATTGAAATTGGTGCATTTAAATCGGAAGTAAATTCGATTTTAGCGAGCCTTGACGATCAACAATTTTTTGAAATGCTCGGATTACAGGACGTAATTCAAGAAAATGGGATTTCTGTCATAGGCGCGTTTAACCATCATTTTCAAATGAAATTTTCTGGTATTCTCGATGCGAAATTTCGTATGTAAAAATGTCGAATGAACCTTATAGCATTGTCATTCCCATGACGCTAATTGTTAGAGCTAAAAAGGAAGACATGATAACAATTCGCAACAATATATTGGCTTTCGGCTTTTCTTCTAGATTGAGTGGGGTGTCCATTGTAGTAGTTTTATTTATTAAGTAGGCTTCTGTAAATGTAACAAATGTAATTGGTAATAAGTTACAATTGGTCCCAAAAAAAAGTCGGTTGATTTAAATTTTGTCTAGAGAATTCCAACATTGATTCGAGTAAAGAAATGCTTGAGGCAGGTATTAATTAATTTATTTGAACCAATAATCAGGGGCTATGTTGATTTTGGATATCAAGTTTGGAGCATGAAATTCGGACTTTTCTGCATGTGAATATTTCATTAGAAGAATTGGGTTAATCTATAAATCTATCGCTTAACTCAGCAGTGGGAATCCAACATTCTTCCGATTTTCCGTACCATTTATAGCGGTTGGCGGCAATAATGTCATAGACCCAATCTCGAGCAAAGTACGGAATAAGCCAAAAAATATAAATACACGGATAGGGCATTTTCAATTGAAAAGCAATTCTAAAAATGGCTCTTGATTTTTCATAGATGCGCTTGTTTTTGACGAGAACAATAGAGTCCATTTTTTTGGGGTCCTTGTTGTATTGGATTAAAATATTTTGACCAAAGTCAGATTGAATTGAAGCAAATTTGAAAATAGGATTTCTTTCCTTCTTAATGATTCGACGTACCGATGAGTTGCATAAATTGCAAACTCCGTCAAATAAAATAATGGGGCAATCTTTCTCCATTTTATTCGAATATTGCGAATAAGTTCAATTTACACAAGTCAAATTAAAACTCCGTGTTATTTGTAAATTTCTAATCTAAAAATGGGTAACGATAATCTTTTGCTGGAACAAAGGTTTCTTTAATTGTTCTTGGCGAAACCCACCTCAGTAAATTAATGTATGAGCCAGCTTTATCATTTGTGCCAGAGCCTCTTGCACCTCCAAACGGTTGTTGTCCTACTACAGCACCTGTGGGCTTGTCATTAATATAAAAATTACCTGCGGCATTTTCCAGTTTTTTCATGGCGAAGTCTATGGCATATCTGTCCGTTGAAATAACTGCGCCAGTTAAAGCGTAATCAGAAGTTTGGTCTACCAAGTCTAGCGTTTCCTCCCATTGATCATCGTCATAAACAAACAAAGTAATAACGGGACCAAATATTTCTTCACACATGGTTTTAAATTTCGGATCTGTCGTTACTACCACGGTTGGCTCAATAAAGTATCCAATAGATTTGTCATAACCACCACCAACGATGATTTCAGCATTTGATTGCGCTTTAATATAGTCTAAATATGTTGCGATTTTATCAAAGGCTTTTTCATCGATAACGGCATTAATAAAATTGGAAGTGTCCGAAGGAGAACCCATTTTGAACGAACTTACTTGTTCAACGATAGAAGTCTTGGTTTCGGCCCAAATGCTTTTGGCAATATATGCCCTAGACGCAGCTGAACACTTTTGCCCTTGGTATTCAAATGCTCCTCTTGCAATGGCAGTTGCGACTTCTTTTGGATTCGCAGATTTATGTGCAACAATAAAGTCTTTCCCACCTGTTTCACCAACAATTCGTGGATAAGACCTGTATTTTTCAATATTAGTACCAATTTCTTTCCATAGGTGGCGAAAAACTCCGGTAGATCCCGTAAAATGAAGCCCTGCAAAATCTCGGTGTTTAAAGACGATATCACCGGCAGTTGGTCCATCAACTGTTATCATATTGATTACTCCATCAGGCAGTCCAGCTGCTTTGAACAGCTTCATGATAACTTCTGCTGAATAAACTTGCGTTTCTGCAGGTTTCCAAACACATACGTTACCCATCATTGCAGCGACAGCCGGTAAATTAGCACAAATAGAGGTGAAATTGAATGGCGTAATACAAAAAACAAAGCCTTCAAGTGGTCTGTATTCTAATCTGTTCCACATTCCCGGGTTGGATCCAGGTTGTTCGCCATATACCTGTTCCATATAGGCAACATTGAACTTGAAAAAATCGATGAGCTCGCAGGCCGCATCAATTTCAGCTTGAAATACATTTTTAGATTGCGCGAGCATTGTAGCAGCATTCATTTCATCTCGGAATGGCCCGGCAAGGAGTTCTGCAGCTTTTAAAAAAATACTTGCACGATGCTCCCATGGAAGTGATGCCCATTGTTGTTTTGCCTCTAAAGCAGCGTCAATAGCGGCATGAACGTGAGATGAATCACCATAATTAAAATGACCTAAAGTATGAGCATGCTCGTGAGGTGGAGCGATTTTCATCTTATTTTCGGTCCGAACTTCTGCTGCTCCAATGTACATAGGTACATCAACTTGCTGGCCATGCATTTCATGATATTTTGCAATTAAGTTTTCTCTCTCTACAGAACTAGGCTCGAATGATGTTACGGGTTCGTTTTCTGGGAATGGAACAATATATACTCCTTTTGGCATGTCTATTTATCGTTTAATTATTAATTCACTGGCGAATTTAATCAAACAGATTAGATTGATAAAGATTTAATATAAAACGAGATTAAAATTGTGGTAATAAATTCAAATTGTTTATTTTTCCGATTAAATCTTGTATTCAGTGAAATGCCTTAACTGATTCAACTGCTGATTATAAATACTTTACGCGAATGAAAAGATATTTACTCTTACTACTTGTTGTGTTTGTCGCACATCCAATCTTTTTTGCACAATCTAGACTTGCGAATATTAATGTCTCAACAACTTATCGTACACACAATTACGACTGTGGTTTGGGAGGAGATTTTTTTACAGATCCAGATCCGAGATATGATATTAGGGCGCAATATCTAAGTGGGGGAGTCGGAAGTGGATTGGTAGGTCCTCCAGTATTTTCTTTTGACGAAGAGCCTTGCAGTGGTTATGACTTTAGTCATACCATAATGGATGTTCAAGGAGTATGTGCGGACGAAGTTCAGATCAGAATTGAATGGTGGGAAGAAGATGGTGTTTTAGGAGGCTGTTGTGGGTCTTGTACCACTTATAACCCATCTGGCTGTACGAATAATGATGAAAATTATAATTTATTTAATCCAATACGTACGCTAACATCCATGCCAGAAGGTATCACAAATACGTATCAAGTGGCGGGTAATGATTTCACGGTTGATTACACTATTTTTTGGGAACGCGTTCCTACACCTACTTTGGATGCGGCATCAATTACGGCAGTTTGTGATGGTTCTTTGGCAAGCTTAATTGCAAACACTTCCCAAACGATTGCTGGTGCTGATTTTTATTGGTGGGATAATTCATTTGGTACTGGCGTCCCAGTTGGATCTGGATCTACTTTTACTCCTACAGTAACAGGTTCTACTTCTTATTGGGTGGGATATTCTTTTTCTGCTCCTTTGTTTTGTAGAACGGATCTTTTACAAGTTGATGTATCTGTTCTACCTGCACCCATACCTTCAGCTCCTGGTGTTTCGGCGTGTGTCGGAACAGCCGCAACTTTGTCGGCTTTTGAGGCTACTGCTGTTGATTACACTTGGTATTCTGATCCCGCAGGAACCATTGCAATAGGAACTGGCACTTCGTTCACTACTGGAACGATAAGTGCAGACTCTACGTTTTATGTGGCTGCAAATCATTCAAATGGTTGTGAGAGTGCACTGGTGTCAATTTTGGTCTCTACGTTGAGCTTGTCTGGGGACCCAACTGCCATTAATGCCGCACCAACGGCATCTATTTGTCCGGGAGGGGGACCTGTTAACTTATCAGTACTCGGAGGTTCTTTAGGAGCTGGAGCTGATTGGCAATGGTATTCAGGAACATGTGGAGGTACTTCATCCGGTTCAGGCCTTTCGATTTCGGTAAGTCCTGCTGTGACAACAACTTATTATGCCCGGGCAGAAGGAACATGTGGTACAACCAATTGCGCATCATTAACGGTGGTAGTTGAGTCTCTTTCTACCGCAGCCACTGGAATTGCGGCTAATGATAGTTCTGTTTGCCCTGGTGATGCTGTAAACTTAAGTGTTGTAGGTGGCGTTTTAGGAACCAGCTCAGACTGGCAGTGGTATGGCTCAGCTTGTGGTTTAATTCCTCTTGGTTCTGGATTTTCAGTTGTTGTTAATCCGGTTGTTACATCAACGTATTATCTCCGTGCTGAAGGAAATTGCGATACATCGAGCTGTGTTTCATTAACTATAAATGTTGAGAATATTGCAGCAGCAGCAGATTCTGCAACGGTTACAATTGATAACATTTGCCCGGGTGACACCAGTCAATTAGTTGCTCATTCTGCAGCGGTTTTGGGTGCGGGATATACCTGGGTATGGTACACCGGAGCGTGCGGTGCCGTTCCAGTTGGTATTAGTGATACGCTTGATGTTATGCCTACATCAACTATGACTTATTACTTGAGGGCTGTTGGTACTTGTGGCTTTTCAAACTGTGAGACAACGACACTTACTGTTTTGCCAGGATCCATTGCGCCAACTGGTGTTACAACGAACAACAACAATTTTTGCGAAGGTGATAGCGCTGTACTTACGGTAGTCGACGGAACGCTTGAAACCGGTGCGCAATGGACATGGTATGAAAACGCGTGTGGCGGCGCACCTGTAGGAACAGGCGCTTCAATTACAGTAATTCCTGGTAACACTACAACTTATTTTGTTAGGGCTGAAGGTGGCTCTTGTGGTAATACATCCTGTGCATCGATTATGATATCTGTATTTTCTATCAACACAATACTTATTGTCCCTTTTGATACGCTTTGCGCTCAATCTTCAAGTGCATTCAATCTATCTGGTGGTTTCCCAATTGGCGGGGTTTATGCCGGAACAGGAGTTTCAGGAACGGTTTTCGATCCTTCAGCAGCCGGTGCAGGTACGCATACAGTAACCTATACTTACACGGATGGCAATGGTTGTGTTGACTCTGCAAGTCAAGATTTAGTTATTGAACTTGATAACGTTTCGCCAGCAGGTATTATGTCAACGGATTCTATAATCTGTGACTCTACAGATTTGACATTGTATGTTGTAGGTGGTTCTCTTGCACCTGGCTCAGACTGGATTTGGTACCAGAATAACTGCGGAGAGATTCAACTGGGTACAGGCGATAGTCTAATGGTTTCACCTGGGGTAACAACGACGTATTACGCCAGAGCTGAAGGTGGCGTTTGTGGACCATCTGAATGCGTCTCATTCACCGTAATTTTGTCGGAGGTGAGTGCTATGATGATTCCTTTTGAAGACATTTGTGAAGGAACAATTGTAAATTTAGAAAATGGTTTTCCAAATGGAGGAACGTATTCAGGTTCTGGTGTTTCTGGAGGTACATTTAATCCTACTGTCGCTGGTTTAGGTGTCCACACAATCAGTTATTTATATACGGACAACTACGGATGTTCCGACCTGGCTACAGCAAACGTAACGGTTTCTACAAATCCTTTAACTGCAAGTGCAGAAATTTCGTCTGAACCCTGTGCTGAGGGTGGAGTAACGATTACGGTTTCTCCTCTAGGTGGTACAGGTTTTTACAACTACTTCTGGTCTGATGGCACATTTGAAAATCCATATCATTACGCACCAGTTGGAACTTATTCTGTAGTTGTATCAGATGGTACTAATTGTTCTGTACAGCTATCCAATATTGAAATTTCGGATGAATTAGGTTGTGTAGAAGTTCCTAATTCATTTACGCCAAACGGAGACGGTATGAATGATACCTGGAATTTAAATTTCAATGGAAACAATGATGTCAGCTTACAAGTTTATTCTAAATGGGGGAAGCTCGTTTTTGAAACAAAGAGCCCAACGATTCAATGGGATGGTCAGTACGGTGGCGATGACCTTCCATCAGGGACCTATTATTATGTTTTGAAATTAGATGATTCTGTAGATCAAAATGGTCCGTTAACCATTGTAAGGTAATTTAACGCTAAAACTCAATAATATGATAAAGGTAGTTTTAATAGCATTTGTTTTTATTCTGACATCGTCAGTTTGGAGTCAACAAATCTCCATGTACAGTCAATATATGTTTAACCAGTTTTCAATCAACCCTGCTGTTTCTGGGTCTGAAATGTATGCTCCAGTAGCTTTAAGTTTTAGAAGGCAATGGGCGGGCATGAAAAATGCACCAGTTACCCAAACCTTATCTGCTCACTCTTTTATGGGCGAGTCAATGGGAATTGGGGCCAATATTTTTAACGATGTTTCTGGTCCAACTCGTCGAACGGGTTTGAGCGCTGCGTACAGTTATCACATTTCGGTAAGCGACCATTCAAAATTGTCATTTGGTGTTGCTACCCACATTACACAGTTTGTTTTAGATAGGGATAAATTGATTACAGAATTGCCGAACGATATTGCTATTCTTAATCAAACGAGTAACGAATTAGTACCAGATTTTACTTTTGGTCTGTATTGGTATGGTGAAAATCATTTTGTAGGTTTTTCTGCTTTGAACCTATTGGAAAGTAAAAATGACCTGTTTGATATAACCACTCCGGTCACCAATACCTTAGATCGGGCGTTTTATTTTAGTGGAGGTTATCGGTTTAAGGTGGGGGAATCTTTTAAAATTGAACCTTCGCTACTTTTTCGTTACATGTTAAATGCACCATTTCAATTGGATATCAATTCACGGTTTATTTTGAAAGAAAAGTATTGGCTGGGCTTTTCCTACAGGCTAAATGATGCCTTTGTAACCATGTTAGGGGTAGATTTAGGTGCAATTTGTTTTGGGTATTCTTACGATTATACAATGTCTGACTTAGTAAATTACAATTCAGGTTCACATGAGGTGTTTTTAGGTGTAAAAATGTTTAAAGGAGGTAAAGGTAAAACACCATGGCATAAGAGAAACCGACTGTATTCTTCGTATTCAAAAGGAACTTGAATTAATTCAAAATAACCATCAAACATGAAGATTTATTTTCTTCAACTTTTTATTGCCTTCGGCATCGTTTCATCATCTTTTGCTCAATTAAAAGAAGCGAATGACCTATTCGATAATTTCGAATATAGAGAGGCGATTAAGTACTTTGAAAGTGTAGGAAATTTAGACGAAGAAAATAGACTGAAATTGGCTTTTTGTTATTTCAGGATACACGATTTTAAAAATGCTCATTTTCAATTTTCAAACGTTATTTCAACGGAAGGAATAAGTCCAATTAATTACCATTTTTATGGGATATGCTTAAAAAATATTGGAAGATTTGACGAGGCAAGGGTTTGGTTTCTGCGTTATCAAAAGTTGGACTCACTTGATTTTTTTAACAACTTAAATTTAGAAGAACTCGAATTTCAGGAAAGCCAGTACCTTGCCCCTGAACGATTAGAGTTGATTAATCTAACTGCTATTAATAGTGGTCTATCGGAATTTTGTCCTCGTTACTTTAAAGATGGGTTTATTTATTGTGATGAGGTCAAATTTGATGAAAGCAATAAAAGACCACATATAGATTATGGAAATGATAGCTTAGATATTGATGCATTAGAATATGGCTCAGCAGAACGGCCTTTGGCAGAGTTGTATTATGTTCCTATTACGGGTGACATGCATGGTTCTCCTACATTAATGGCTGAAGATGATCATTTTCATATAGGTGATTTTGATATTGATGAAATTACTGGTGAAATTTACTTTACTAAAATTGATTTATTAAATAAGTGGAATCCTCAAGCACGGAGTCATCCCCGTCTTTTTAAAGCCAAGTTTGATACTGTCAATAAAAAGCTGGTTGATGTAAAAAAAGTAAAGATCAAGAAACTGCATGACGAAGACGGTTCGGGACATCCAACCTTATCTGCAGACGGAAATAGGATGTATTTTTCGTCTAATCGCCCACATGGATATGGTGGTTCTGATTTGTATTACACTAAAAAATTGCCAAATGGCAATTGGGATGAGCCCATTAACTTGGGAGACCAGGTTAATACCCCTGGAGATGAACTGTACCCTTATTTATTCAAGGATAGTTGTTTGTATTTCTCTTCTAATGGGCACATAGGTTTTGGTGGCTTGGATTTATTCAAAGTTTTGGTTGACAGTTCTGAGGCGAGTAAAAGAGAAATTCTTCCAAAACCTCTCAATTCCGAATCTGATGATATTGGTTTATTACTGAATGAAAACAATACCGATGAGGGATTTGTAGTCTCGAATAGATTTCATGGTGGATTTGGTGACGATGACATGTTTAGGTTTAAATTGAAGCTAGACGATTCATATGTGCAGGGGGTGGTAAGAAATGAAGATGGTTCGGTAGCGTCAAATGCATTAGTTAAGTTGTTAGGTATAGATGGACATGAAATTCAGCAACTCAAGACTGATAAAAATGGGAAGTACTTTTTTGATCTTGATTCGAATGAAACTTATCATTTAATTGCTACCACGAATGGACATGTCGCAAAAAAGCAAATCACACTAGGTCCAGATTGGAATAGCAAGGATCCTCTTGATTTAACCTTAATGCCAGCTCCAACTGTACAAGGTTTTGTGTTGGATGAGGCTGGTGAAATAGTTACGAGTGCAATAGTAAACTTATTAGATGATAGCGGGAATTATTTAGTTCAAACCGCTACAGATAATGAGGGAAGATATCAATTGGCACTGGATGAGAATAAAAAATATACCGTTGTTGCAAGAATTAAAGGTTTTCAAGGAGAAATAAAAGTATTGACGGATGATACATGGGATACTAATCAGGATTCTAATATTACTATGGTACCGACAGAATTGGTGCAAGGGGTAGTTTCTGATTCCACAGGTAAACCGATACCAGGAGCTTTGGTCAAATTACTTAACAACAAGGGTGTTGAAATTGGTCAAATAAAGACAGATAGTAATGGGTTTTATACGTTCACAGTGCCACCGGGAAATTATCAGCTTGTTGCGAGTATTAATGGATTAGGTGCTAAAGAGAATATTGTAATAGGTGAAAACTGGGATGGAGATAATTATTTGAATTTGGTTCTACTTCCTATGGCTACAGTTCAGGGTACCGTATTTGATATTGACGGCCTACCTGAGGCCAATTCAAAAATATTTCTTTACGATGAAAACGGTACTGTTCTTGTTCAATCTTGGACAGATGAAAATGGTAAATATCAATTTGTATTAACGGCAAATAGTAACTATGACATTGTTGCAGAAAAAGAAAACCTAAAGGGTAGTGTTCAAGTGGCAACAAATGATTCTTGGGATAATCATAAAGTGACAGACATTCATTTAACGAATACAACGGTTGTTTCCGGAATCATATTGGATAATGATGGTAATCCGGTGGAAGGTGCAACGGTTAAATTGTATGATGATAACGGTAATTTAATCGCAACGGTTAAGACAGGTGCAAATGGTTAATATCAGTTTACCCTAGATAGAGATGAAAATTATCAAATAGTAGCAAGTATCGATGGATTTGAAGGTGTAGCAAATATTTTTACGGGGGATAATTGGAACGAAGATCATATCGTACAGATTAATCTGCTGCCTGCTGGAACTCCTACAAAAGGATTGGTGTTGGACAATAAAGATGGTAAAGGTATAGAAGGGGTGAAAGTGACACTAATTGACAACGAATCTGACAGTAAAATCATTTTATTCACGAACAATAATGGCCTCTTTGATCTTGCATTATCTCAGAATAAAAGCTACACCCTGAATTTAGATAAGGAAGGCTATTATCCTAAATCAATCATCGTAAATGCAGGGGAAAAGCTTCCCGAAGTAATTGATTTAAACAAAGAGTATGATTTGGCTATGGATTATGCAGGCTATGACGTAAATAAGATTTATTTCGATTATGATAAATCGACTTTAACTGAGGAGTCCTTAGAACAATTAGATAAACTTGTGGAGACCATGAAAGAAAACGTGAATGCGCTACTATTTATCAAATCATATGCGGATTGCAGAGGACCTGACAAATACAATACAAGTTTGTCTTGGCTCAGGAGCAAAGCGGTTAAGGAATACTTAGTCAATAAAGGAATTGAGCCAGAAAGAATTGGAACCAAATCAATGGGTGCGACGAATTTTGTAAACAATTGTATTCAACCAGCGGATTGCACGGAAAAAGAACATGCTGTTAACCGGCGATCAGAATTTGAGATTAAGTTCAAGTAAGATTCAACATCTACAAGAAAACTTAAAGTGTCGAACAGACAAGTGTAGTCAGTTAAACTTATAGGGAATAACCAGCTTAAATTCAGGAATACGAGCTTTAAAATGCTCTTCAGAATTCAGATTAATAAAGAAATAAGCACCACTCATGGATCCATAATCAGTATGTAAATTACACGATGATTCGTATTCATGTGTCCCTCCTGGTCTAATAATAGGCCTTAAACCAACAACGCCGTCTCCTTCAATTTTTCTATTTTCTGCCATAGAATCTTTAATGAACCACGATCTTTTCACTAATTGTACAGGGAATTCATTGGTGTTATTTATAGAAATTTTGTACGAAAACAAGTAAAGGTTGTTTTGAGGATTGGAGTACCGTTCTTGGTACATCGTCACTACACTTATTCTAATGCCTTGATCTATATCAGTGATCATAAAACAATTATAATGAAAAAATGTATTTGGAAGTCTTATTTTATTTAAAAAATAAAAGTTAGCGCCTCAATGAATTAAATTTTTTAACGCCAATCAGTCTTTCATATCTTTCTGATGGCTCATTATAATATACATATATCGTGTAGTCATTCTCCGTTTCGTAATGAGTGCCTTCAATAAATCGAATTATTCCGGCAGTTTCATTGTCTTTTAATAAGGCATATTGATAGTTGTAGTAACCTTGTTTTAGATAAATATCTGCTTCGTAAAAACCGCGCTCATTGTTGTAAATCAATTTATATTCGTCTTTAAATTTCCAATCTGAAAGCGCACCGAAAATAAATAGGTCACCCCCTCCAATTTGTTCTGGATATTTTAATCTAAACTGCACAAATCCATAATCACCATCGAGATCGGGGTCGTTACCATCTTCACAGTCCACAACAAATTTTCCATTTAACTCACTTGATGAGTAGTAATTTTTATAGGTTCGTTTGATGTCAGTTTTTAAATAAATAAAATTGGTTGTGTCATTTTTACTGTAATCTAAAACGTTAATTGAATTGTAGTTAAAGCTTTTAAAGTCAAAAAATCGAAATTCATTGTTGCCGTCAAAAACATTCTTTTCATCATAATCATAAACCAATTCCTTGTCTTTGATAAAAATGGGCTTTAAATCAGTTATTAGGTTGTCAATTCTTCCATTCTGTTGTAGAACCACTTTCAAATTTGAAATGGGATTAATTATGGGGGTTGCACCATAAATCAATGTGAAATCAATCTCTTGTCGGTAATCTCTATCCATAACCGTACTCGCAGGTTTAATTCTTGGATTGATTGTGATTCCATTTTCTGTAACCATGAAGCGTTTTGTTAGTATGGGCTTTTCTTGGTCGTTTTCTTCGAAAAGATAAAAGATGTAATTGCCTGATTTCGTTAATTTCACATCTTCATTAGGAAAGGTGAATTCGTAGTGAACAAACTTTTGCAGCGTGTTAAAAGAAAAATTATAATTCGAAATGTAGTTGTCGTAAAATCCGCTGAGGAACTCCGTTTCCATCAAGTCGCTGGGTTCCCAGCTACTAGAGCAATGAATTACAGTGTAATTATAATCTCTGATTTCTCCTTGTAGATCGTCAAAACCCAGAATCAATTGTTCATTCGAGTAAAGGGCGAGTATGTTGTCGGAAATTGGTGAATGAGGTTGATGCAGGGTCACTGTTTTGATATAAGGCACATAGGTATGGTCCTCATAGCGAATGGTATTATCATCAAAATACAAATCTTGCTCATCCGCTATACTTACGCGTTTCTTTATTTTTGATTTTTTTTGCGCGTGTAGTCCGATAAAGCACGTTGCGAATAAAATAAACAGCAGGTATTTTGTGATGTGGATCATGTTTATTAGTTTAGATTCATTCTAAATTAGAATAATAACGTTCTTAATGCATTCTATTATACACGCTAGTGCCAACAAATTTATAATTTTACGGCCTCTTAAACTTTGTTTTAAATTAAGAAATCAACTATGTCTAAAGCCGTTAAAATTCGTAGAGGCTTAAACATCGCATTGCAAGGTAAGGCGGACAAAGTCCATGCCAATGCAAACGAGGCGAAGCAATATGCAATAAAACCGACTGATTTTCATGGGTTAATGCCAAAACTTGTGGGTAAAGAAGGGCACAAATTGAAAGCTGGATCGGTGTTATTCTACGACAAATACAACGAAAGTATTAAATATGCGTCGCCCGTTAGTGGTGAAATATCTGAAATTCGTAGAGGAGAAAAACGAAAAATATTGGAGGTAATCATTACCCCAGACGGAAAAGATTCTTTCGAAAAGCATGATGTTGCGGATCCAAACGACTTAAGTAGGGAAGAGATTCTTGAAAAAATGTTAGCTTCTGGATTGTGGCCATTTATTAAAATGAGGCCAGTCGATATTGTTGCTAATCCTACCGACACTCCTAAAATGATTGTTGTTTCCGCATTTGATTCGCATCCTTTGGCTCCAGACTATAATTTCTTATTGAAGGACGATCAAGAAGCATTTCAAACAGGAATTAATGCACTAAATAAGCTTACGGAAGGTTCTGTTCACCTCAACATTCGAGGTGAGAAAAAACAGAGCTCGATTTTTGAACAATGTGAAAATGTTCAAATCAATCTTTTTGGAGGGGTGCACCCTTGTGGAAATGTAGGTGTTCAAATTCATCATATTGACCCGATTAACAAAGGAGAAGTAGTTTGGACAGTTAATCCTGCTGACGTAGCCGTAATCGGTAAATTTTTCATGTCTGGTAGGTTTGATACAGAGCGTGTTGTGGCCTTAACCGGTTCGAAAGTAAATGAGCCTCGTTATCTCAAAACAAAAATTGGTGCGTCCATAGATAGTTTGGTCAAGAATAATATTGACGCGGAGAATGTTCGTATTATCTCGGGTAACGTATTAACTGGAGACAAGACTGATGACAAAGGGTTTATAGGGTATTATCATCATCAAATCACGGTGGTGCCAGAAGGAGATCACCACAAGTTTTTCTTGACCGATGGATGGTTGAGTCTAGGGTTTAATCGATTTTCAATGTCCACGTCATACCCAACCATGCTCAATGCACCAAGTAAGAGATGGGAATTAGATACCAATCTGAATGGTGAAGAAAGAGCATTTGTTGTATCAGAACAATACGAAAAAGTTTTTCCATTTGATATTTATCCCGTTTTTCTCATAAAATCAATCTTAACGAATGATATTGATGGAATGGAAAAATTAGGAATTTACGAAGTAGCACCAGAGGATTTTGCGCTTTGCGAATTCGTTTGTACGTCTAAAATCAATTCTCAAAAAATAATTCGAGACGGTTTAGATATTATTAAAGAGGAGTGTTTATAAAAGCAAGAAATGAAATTTTTAAGAAACATATTTGATAACGCTCATCATAAGCTAGAATCAAAAGAAAAAATCAAAAAGTTTTGGCCTTTGATAGATGCTTTTGATACGCTTATGTTTACCCCGAAAGAGGTAACGAAGTCTGGTTCGCACATTCGTGATGCGATCGATTTGAAACGAACGATGATGCTAGTAATCACTGCCATGGTTCCGTGTTTATTATTTGGCATTTATAATGCAGGATACCAAAGTTTACGCCTTACCGAGGCGGGTTGGGACGCAGGAGTTTTGGATTGTTTCATGGCTGGTTTGCCTAAAATATTACTGCTGATTATCGTTTCTTACGCTACTGGTTTAGGTGTAGAATTTATTTTTGCGATACGGAATCAACATTCTGTAGCAGAAGGATTTTTGGTTTCTGGAATGTTGATTCCATTGATTATGCCAATAGATGTGCCACTTTGGATGGTAGTAGCCGCCACGGCTTTTGCCGTTTTAATTGGCAAAGAAGTCTTTGGAGGTACAGGGATGAACATTTTGAATGTCGCACTAACCGCGAGGGCATTCTTATTCTTTGCGTATCCCACAAAAATGTCTGGTGACAAGGTGTGGATTTCTGATTATGAGTTAATGAAAGAAAAGAGCCTGGCTGTTAAAGAAAATGTGGCTAATGGAACGGAAATTCCTGAACACCTTGCAAATGTACCAGAGCTCGTTGATGGCATGTCTGGGGCAACTGCGATGGGGGAACTTGCCAGTACTTTTGACGCAACAGCAGCACATTCAGAAGCAGTTACCTCGATGTTCGCTTCGGGAGGACAATTTGATTTTATGAATTCATTTTTAGGTTTAATACCTGGTTCAGTTGGAGAGACTTCAGCACTAGCTTGTTTGTTGGGTGCTGGAATGTTGTTAGCAACGGGTATTGCTAGTTGGAAGGTAATTGGATCTTTTTTCGTTGGTGGTTTATTCATGACCTCTGTTCTTTTCGCAATTGGAGGAAACCCTTATTTTGATTTAAATCCAATTCATCAATTGATGTTGGGTGGCTTCATGTTTGGAATGGTATTTATGGCCACAGATCCGGTAACTGCTTGCCAAACGGGTACAGGAAAATTCATTTATGGATTTTTGGGTGGTTCGCTCGGAATTTTGATCCGGATTTTAAACCCTGCTTACCCTGAAGGAATTATGTTAGCAATTTTAATTGCGAATGTGTGTGCTCCATTAATAGATCACATGGTGATCCAATCGAATATTAAACGAAGACTAAGTCGACTAAAAACCGCATAAAATGGCTATTAATAAAGAAAGTAATTCGTATACAATAATGTTCGCCGTTGCTATGGTTGTTGTTGTTGGTGGTCTTTTGGCGTTTACCTACGAATCCTTTAAGGACGTCATAAAAAGTAACCAAGAAAACGAAAAGAAGCAAAACATCTTACAAGCAATCGGAATCGCTGAGACAGGTGGTAAAGATTTTGATAGGACTGCGGCACAGGAAGTCTTCTATAAATATGTTACCAGAAGAATAACACTTTCTTATGAAGGGCAAATATTAAGTGACTTACCTGCCGATAGTATCATTAATGCGTCAAATAAGCTAGATGCCTTTAACATAGACTTAAGAAAAGAGTATAAGCTATACGGTAAGAAGGTAATCAAGAATAACAAGGGAAGCAAAGAGAAATTGGCTGCAGGATTGGCCGCAGAAGATAGAATTCATTATCCTTTGTTTGTTTGTGAAAAAGGAGATTCAACTTTTTATGTAGTTTCTGCTGTTGGAACGGGCCTTTGGGATGATGTTTGGGGTTATATTGGAATTAATTCAAACTGTCAAACCATTAGTGGTTCTGTTTTCGATCATAAAGCGGAAACGCCCGGATTAGGTTCGAAGGTTACTGAAGATTGGTTTCAAAAACAATTTGTTGGTAAACGAATCATGGCTGAAGATGGCGAAACCAGGTTGAAGCTAGAGGTTCGAAAACCAGGAAATGAATTGAATATCCATCAGGTAGATGGAATTAGTGGCGCAACATTTACAGGTGCAGGTGTTGCAGAAATGTTGGAAAGATCATTTGTGGTCTACCAAGATTTTTTTGATAATAATCCAGAATTCAAAAAATAAGAGGCATGGCAGAGGTAAAAGAAAAAGAGCCGTTATTCTCTAAGAAGAACAAAAGGTTAATTACGGATCCGTTGAATGACAATAATCCGGTAACAATACAAGTACTAGGTATTTGTTCGGCATTAGCGGTCACGGTTCAATTGGATAATGCAATAGTGATGTCTATTGCGGTAATGGCTGTATTGGTTATCGGTAATGTGGTAGTTTCTTTGCTAAGAAGTTTTATCCCTCCAAGGATTCGAATCATCGTTCAGCTTGTTATCGTTGCATCACTGGTTATCATTGTTGATATTGTGTTAAAAGCATTTGTTTACGATGTTTCTAAGCAACTTTCAGTCTTTGTCGGACTCATCATTACCAATTGTATCATTATGGGTCGTTTGGAGGCTTTCGCAATGGGTAATAAACCATGGGCATCTGCTTTGGACGGAGTTGGTAACGGATTAGGTTATGGGTTTGTTTTGATTGTTGTTGCGATTTGTAAAGAATTATTTGGTTCGGGATCGTTAACTATCCCTGGATTTGATAAGTTTCAATTTATTGCTGAAGGCTCTGGTTACCTGCATAACGGTTTAATGCTGTTACCACCTTCTTCGTTGGTTTTAGTAGCAGTCTATATTTGGATTCAAAAAACCAGAAACAAGAAATTAATAGAAGAACATTAATTAAAAGAAGAAAGAGAAATGGAATACTTTAAATTATTCATACGTGCTGCCTTCGTAGACAACATGATCTTTGCATTCTTTTTTGGAATGTGTTCATATTTGGCGGTGTCAAAAACGGTAAAAACGGCAGTTGGTTTAGGAATGGCTGTAATTTTTGTTCTAACAGTAACGGTTCCTGTCAACTGGTTATTAGATACTTATGTATTGCAAGAAGGAGCTTTGTCTTGGTTAGGACCTGAATATGCCAGCTATGATCTCAGCTTTTTGAGTTTTATCATGTTTATTGCAGTTATTGCGTCAATTGTTCAATTAGTCGAAATGATTGTTGAGAAGTTCTCACCAGCTCTTTATGGTGCCTTGGGAATCTTCTTGCCATTAATCGCAGTAAACTGTGCCATTTTAGGGGGTGCATTGTTTATGCAACAAAAACAATTTGGAGATATTGCTGAAGCTACGACGTACGGATTGGGTTCTGGATTTGGATGGTTCATAGCGGTAGTTTTAATTGCGGCAATAAGAGAGAAAATTCGCTATTCTCATATACCTGCCCCACTTAGAGGAGTTGGTATGGCTTTCTTAATTACGGGCTTAATGGGATTGGCATTTTTAGGATTTTTAGGTTTTAACATTTAATAGTGATTTAAGAATGACTGGAGTAGTAATAACATCAATTATAGTTTTCTTGGCTGTAGTGCTTTCACTAACGGCCTTGCTCTTATTTGCAAAGGCAAAATTGGTTTCTTCTGGAAAAATTAAGATTACCATTAATGGAGAAAGAGAACTAGAAGTAGAAGGTGGAAACACTTTATTAAGTACGTTAGGTACCGCAGGTATTTTTTTACCATCCGCTTGTGGTGGTGGTGGAACTTGTGTGCAATGTATTTGTCAAGTTCATACTGGCGGTGGATCAATATTACCTACAGAAGTTCCGCATTTTTCTCGAAAGGAAATAGCTTCTAACCACAGACTTGGTTGTCAGGTCAAGGTTAAGGAAGATATGGAGATTGAAGTAGAGGAGGAAGTTCTAGGAATTAAGGAGTGGAAAGCAAAAGTGGTTTCTAATTATAATGTGGCAACGTTCATCAAAGAATTTATAGTTGAAATTCCTGAGGATATGGACTACAAAGCTGGTGGATATATCCAGATCAATATTCCAAAATGCACCATTAATTATTCAGATATGGACGTTGAAGCACATCCACAGGATCATCCTGGTGAGCCGGAGAAATTCAAGGCTGATTGGGATAAATTTGGTTTATGGCCATTGGTGATGAAAAATGATGAAGAAGTTGTTCGTGCTTATTCGATGGCATCTTATCCAGCTGAAGGTCGAAAAATCATGTTGAATGTTAGGGTTGCTACACCACCTTGGGACCGCAAGAACAACGATTGGATGAAAGTCAATCCAGGCATAGCATCCTCTTATATTTTTAATTGTAAAGCAGGTGATGAGGTAACCATCTCGGGACCTTATGGCGAATTTTTCATCAACGAATCTGACTCAGAAATGCTTTACGTTGGTGGAGGTGCAGGAATGGCGCCTATGCGTTCACATTTATACGAGTTATTTAAAACATTAAAAACAGGTCGGAAAGTAACCTATTGGTATGGCGGTCGCTCACGTGCGGAATTGTTCTATATACATTACTTTAGAGATCTTGAAAAAGAGTTTTCCAATTTTAAATTTTATTTGGTGTTGTCAGAGCCATTGGAATCTGATAATTGGGTTGAAAAGAAAGACATTGATGATCCAAATGGTGATGGATTTCTAGGATTTGTACATAATGCTGTAATTGATCAGTATTTAAGTAAACACGATGATCCTGAGGATATTGAGCTTTACTTCTGTGGACCTCCGCTAATGAATGTTGCCGTTCAGAAAATGGGTGAAGATTTCGGGATACCTGATGATAGTATAAGATTTGATGATTTTGGTGGTTAACACTTGTCACAATAGTATTTTTAAAAAGTCCCGATTGATTGGGACTTTTTTGTTTTCGCTGCTTTTCTATTCCTGTACAGATAACACCAATACTAATGGACGTAAGTCATTAGAAAAGGATGAATCGAGTAGGAAAAACAGTTCGGAAAATAATTTCTATACGATTGAAGGGTTTGCTCAAGGAACGACCTATCAAATAAAATATGAGGCTTCACACGATTTAAAAATCAAACGCGAAATTGATTCATTGCTACAAGATTTTGATTGGCACTTATCAACGTATTTGGATTCAAGTTTAATTTCTGATTTTAATAATGCAGATGTTCATTTCTATTGCCAAATTGTTTCCAGTATTATAGCCAATTGCTTTTTAGAATCTCGAAAAATTTATGAAGTTACTGATGGTGCTTTTAATCCAGCTGTCTACCCACTGGTTGATTTTTGGGGGTTTTATGACATGGCGAATAAAGAACACCAGCCAACTCGGGAGGAAATTGATTCAGTATTAAAATTCATTGTTTTTGATTCCACAGCTATTCAATTGGTTCAAAATAAATGGATAGATACGGATGAGCTAAGTGTCAACGAATTGTGTAAGGTTGATGCAAGATTGAAGCTGGATTTCAATGCCATAGCGCAAGGTTTTTCAGTAGACTTAATTGGACTTTTCCTGAAATCTTGGGGTGTTGAAAATTACATGGTAGAGTTAGGTGGCGAGGTAAAATGTCGAGGAGTAAATGCATATGGTAATTTGTGGAAGATTGGTATTGATCGCCCATCTGATGGAGCAAGTGTGGCAAACAGAGTACTTAATGCAGCTGTACTGGTAGATAATAAAGGTTTAGCAACATCGGGTAATTACAGAAAGTTTTATGAGCTGAATGGTATTAAATATGCGCATACGATCGATCCTAGGACAGGGATGCCTGTTTCTCATTCCTTATTAAGCACTACGGTTGTTTCTGACAAAGCTTCTGTATCTGATGCTTATGCAACAGCATTTATGGTTTTAGGTGTAGAAGAGACTAAGCTATTTCTTGAAAAACATGAAGAATTGGACTTGGATGTCTATTTAATTTATGCCAATGCTAATGGAGAATTTATTACTTGGATGAACAGCGGTATGAAAGCAATTATAGAGGAATTTTAATTCCGAAGGAATTCTTTAATTTTGAGTTAGGGTAGTGGTTGAATTTCACTTTTACATTTTTCGTCGGGTCGTGCCCCGCACACTCCACAAGAAGCACCGTCTTCTTGAAGCAAAGGATTGTTACTTGCGCATGTGCCTGCAAATTCCCCTCCTTTTTTTGCCCATATTTTAATTGCAATTCCTGCGACTGCAAGCCCCAAAAGGCCGATAGAAAGTAACGCTAACTTCATGGTAACAAAGTTAAGGATTATTGTGGAATTAATGCTCCTGAACCAGTCATTGCAACATCGATAATTGTTGGATTACCAGAATAATACACATTACCTGATGACTCAATAACCCCATTAATTGAGTTTGTGGCATTCAATTTTAGCCATCCTGTTGAATTCCAATGAATAGCAGCCTTTGTTGAAATTAATTGCGATGCATCAACATCACCATGCCCAAAATAATAAAAGTAGCTATCTGCGCATGTACCAACTAATTTAATATTTGTGACTCCGACATTCACAATAAAGAAACTCGAATCACATTCAAGCGTTAAATCAATATTTCCGTTTGCACGATTCGCATCAACAATAATATTCTTCTTTATGGGTGTTTCATTTGTCAAGTTTCCGGATCCATAAAGTAAGATCTTATTAAGATTTATACTGTTTAGGTAAACTTTAGTTTTGTAATTAAGGTCTCGCAAGAATGAACATCTATTATCATCTCTTATAAATAGCGTGTCATTAGAAACTTCAGTCACAATAAAACCCATGAGGTTTGCACCTGATTCTACAACTATCGAATTATCAGTGGTATCTGTTAGTATTAAGTCAATGTGATCATCTAGAACCACAAAGGAATAAGGGTTAAGCGACCTTGAATCAAAGGTGATATTTCCAATATTTTTGAAACACCTCCTATTTTCTACTTTCTTACATCCGGTCAATGAAAAGATAAATGAGATGACTATTAAGAATTTACATCGATTCATCTTGCTTACTATTTTTGTCTTTTTTTGTGTTCTGAAAAAATCTATATCCAATGCCTAATTCCATATATTCAGCGATACCGAAATGTGTTTTTATGCCTAATGAAGCAACGATACCAGTCTTTGCAAATCGCTTTCGGTAACCAATTTTTTGATACAATGGACCATTTTCTTTATACTTTGAGAATAGATAAACTCCTTGCTGTAGGAAGACTGAATTATCATTAAACTTTAATTCCAAGCCACCAAATCCACCAATTTGCAGACTCATTAAATTGGGGTTACTACCTGACTCTGTTGCTGCCAGCAAACTTGGATTGGCAAATGCATCTATGCCAGAACACCAAGCAAATTTTGGTGAAAACTGATGTAAATACTGAAAACCCAAAGAACCCACAAGGTATTTTTTAGGATGATGAAGGCTTACCTGCCGAGCACCACCAAATAGAAACACTTCGTGTGCTCTGATAAATAAGGATTCGTCATTCGTGTAATTAGTAGGATTACGTATTTCTAATTCTTCATTGGCAGGATTACCTATGGCAAATCCAAGGTATACCGTTGGAATGTTGATTCCTAAATTAGGGGAATTATACGATGCATTGGAGAAATGAGTTATTGCTATTCCATATTTAATAAATTGCAATTTTATTGAGGCCTCTCCTTCAATTGCCACGTTAATAAGGGAATTAATGTGGGTGCCAATTGTAATATTTTTGCTGTTTGTGACCTGATCAAAAGGTTTTTGAACATAGCCTATGCCTCCTCCAAATTTCAATCGTGGAGCAAATTTACCTGCACCTAGTTTAAATCGAATGTTCGGATAAAGTCCAAAACAGTGCCCAATTTGTTTTGGGTTCCCTGTGTTTAGGTATAAGACTGAAAGACCATTAATCGGTTTAGTATAGTTAGTGCTTAGGTGAGAAACTCCAATGGGTTCCGATAAATAACTAAGTTCAAACGTTGAGGAATGGCCTTGTATTAGATGCCTCATGCTTGATCTATGAGCAACTAAGAATCCAGAACCGTAAGTGGCTGCGATATATCGTCTAGCTCCCTGACCAAGTCCAGTTGTTACAGTTAGAACCGCAAGTACTGATATGACATATCGTTTCTTCATTTTGTTACATTGCAATTTACTGCAATTCTCAGAATCTATTATCCTCTAAATTCGATTTGGAAATTCTACAATTATTCTCATTGATTTTGCGTTTCTGCACTAACATACTTTACATTCGATCTCTATTATCTTCAATTCCTGAATAGACTATGCCCATGGTGTCATTCAAAAAGAAAATATCATTTAATGGATCTGAAGATAGATGTGTAATAAAGGCTCCAGAAATGATTACTTCTTCCTTGTTGCATTGTACTGTTAATAATGCGATTAAATTAAATATTATAAAGAACTTTAACATGCTTTCAAAGTTAACGGATAAGCATTAGATTCGAATAGTCTTTGTGCATGGAAATGTATACTTCGTAATTAATATGAATAAAATGAGTGGTATTGAAAACAAGCTAGCAGCTTTCGAACGATTACTTACAATAATGGATGAATTACGATCTAAGTGCCCGTGGGATAAAAAGCAAACCATAGAATCTCTTAGATACTTAACAATTGAGGAGACTTATGAACTTTGTGACGCGATAATAAATCAAGACATGGAGGAGATTAAGGGGGAGTTGGGTGATCTTTTTTTGCACTTGGTTTTTTATGCTAAAATAGCTTCGGAAACAAATTCTTTTGATATCTCAGATGTGTTAAATGGAGTGTGTGACAAGCTAGTCGAAAGGCACCCTCATATTTATGGTGATGTTGAAGTGTCAGGTGAAGAGGAAGTAAAGGCCAATTGGGAAAAAATTAAGCTTAAAAATAAAAAGGGTAAGCAGTCTGTTTTGGGTGGCGTTCCTAATTCACTTCCAGCTATGGTAAAAGCTACTCGAATGCAAGAAAAGGCAAGGGGTGTTGGTTTTGATTGGGACAATCAACAACAGGTTTGGGATAAGGTAAATGAAGAGCTGCGAGAGTTTAAGGAGGAAGTAGATGCGCAAAGCAATGAAATAGAAGCTGAATTTGGAGACTTACTTTTTTCTATGATTAATTATGCACGATTTATTGGTGTGAACCCGGAAGACGCACTTGAAAAGACAAATAAAAAGTTCATAAAGAGGTTTCAGTATCTTGAAACCGAATCGGCTAAAGATGGCAAGGTTATGGGCGAAATGACCTTAGCCGAAATGGATCAATATTGGGAACGTGCCAAGACAATTTAATTATTTATGTCGCATCATTTTTCCTTGCATTGCTAAACTTTTCCCGCTTTCGTAATCGTATTATTAAGCTGAACATTATTCCAAACGCGATTAAAATGAGTGCGATTAATTTTTGATCTTGCGATATGAAATGTACGGTTTTAACTTTGCCGAAATTAGTTGTTTTCAGTTGCAGAGAATTAGAAATTTCTGAAGATATAATGGTGGCTCTATCATTCACAAAAGAACGCATGTTGTCGAGGTCCTTATTCCATGCAAATGTCGAGGTTGGATGGCCCCAACGGTCAATATGAGCAGGAACATGGGGAGCAATAATGTTTGATATACTATCAATTATTTTAAAGCATCGAGTGGGAGAGAGGTGCGTACTCAGTAATTCAGCGTAGCGATTGGCAAATTCAAGTTGATAGTTTTTATTCGTCATTAAGGCATTAAATATTTTAGTAATCATGGATTCTTTGTGCAATTGCATAAATTCAAACATGTTATCATGGGGGTGTTGAAAGCCGGCATCGATGTCAATCAGTACAAGTCTCCATTTACCTTTTCCTTTTTCTTTCCAAAAAGTAATGTTGTTGTTCTGTAATAACCAGTCTTGGTTACTGAAGAAAGTTTCACAAATGATGTAGTCCGTAAAATTAGACAGGTCAATGAGTTCACCAAAAGAAGCGAAGTTATGATCAAGACTCATTTTGTGCGATTCAATAAAATTAAATATTTCTTGAAATTCAGGCTGATCGTAATTGCCTGGAATCAGAATGCTATCCTCGTTACAATCAAAATGTTCGGTCAGGTATTTTTCATCGACTCGTTCTCTAATTATATGAAGTCCCCAGTATTCACCATTAATGTACGTGCGAGAAAATCCATAATCCATAATTTCGAGGTCTAATGGCCTCGAAAGTTCATGTGCAACTACGTCGTTTATTAATCTAGAGCTGTGACCACTATATAAGGACCTTAGTAGGATTCTTTTGTGTTTCTTTTTAGAGTTATTGTGGAACTTATATTTAATGCTTTTTGACCCATATTTATTTCTTGCATATAGTCTAAAAGATTTTTGTGGAGCTGAACCTGTTTTTAAACCATGGATTCGTACGCCTAGATTTTTATTTTGTTTGGTTTTGCCTTTACGTAAAAATGTCCAATGAATTTCTCTCTCCCAATTGCCTCCTTTTTTATGATAATTTCCAGTCCAAACTGAATTATTTACTTCTGCATGTATACCAGGTACGCTAATTCCAACGGTGTCGTTGTAGAAATCTGGCACGCTAATAAATAACGAAGATGTGGGGAAGTTGTCCCAGTTCTTATCGAAGAAAAAAGTGCGATAATGAAAGTCGGTTATGCGCTGATTATCTTTGTATCCTGCAATTTTAATGGCAATGGCGCAATCGTAATGAGTAGGCGGTTTCCAAGTATGCCATTCGTTGTTATTACTTCTATTAGGTATTGCCGTGGTAGGTTTAAGTGCTATTTTTTCTTGAAGAATAAGCGCATCGGATATGATGAGTTGATTTTTTAAAATTATGCCGGCTCGTGGATCAGATCCGTCTAGCGAGTATTTTATTTCTGAACAATTAGGACAAGTCGCTACTAGTGTAAATATTTTTCCGTGATATCCATTGTCATGAGATAAGGTTAGTTCTTGCCCGAAGAAATTCCCTACATTTAAAATAAATAAACTGCAGATAATATTTCTTATAGTTCTATTCGTATTCAAGATATTTTAAAGCCATTTTTGGCCATTCTTTCAGTTGTAATAAGTACAACATTAGCTTGCTCTTGAATGCCAAGCACAAGGCATTCACTCATGAAAGTTCCAATTTGTTTTTTAGGGAAGTTCACTACTGCAATAATTTGAGTACCAATTAAATCTTCAGGTTGATACAGTGTTGTGATTTGTGCAGAACTCTTTTTGATTCCCAGTTCGCCAAAGTCAATCAGCAGTTTATAAGCTGGGTTTCTAGCTTCTTTAAATTCTTCTACAGCTGTAATCGTACCAGTTCTCAAATCAATTTTACAAAAATCGTCCCAATTAATTGTTTCCATATTCTGAATGTAAATAATCTGTAGAACATAAAAAAATAGCGGTGCTGTTGCGGTTGGTATTTCCAGTTCTGAGTTATCGAGGCTATTGAGCACAAAAAAAGGGAGCTAAAAGCTCCCCCTTTAAACTAAAATTAATTTTAGTACTATTTCACTGCATCCACAATCGCTTTAAATGCTTCTGGATTGTTAAGGGCTAAGTCAGCAAGAACTTTTCTATTCAAGGTTATGCCTTTTGCGGCAACTTTACCCATAAAAACAGAATAAGACATTCCGTGTTCTCTTGCTGCTGCGTTAATACGCTGTACCCAAAGTGATCGGAAGTTTCTTTTATTTTGCTTTCTATCTCTATAAGCATAAGTCAGACCTTTTTCAACTGCATTTTTTGCTACAGTATGAACGTTCTTTCTTCTTCCGTAATAACCTTTGGCCTGCTTAATTACCTTTTTTCTTCTGGCTTTAGCGGCAACTGAATTTGTTGATTTTGGCATTTCTAATTGTTTTTTGGTAGTTAGTGTTCCGACCTCTTCGAAAACTTACAAAACTAAATACCGGGTTTAACATTGTCTCTCTAGGTTTGAGACTGAACCATTAATTGTCTGTTAAAATTAAAGTTTACGCACATAGCTGAAGTTTGATGCTTTTAACATCAGACTTATGCACCAATGTCGCCTTTGTAAGATTTCTCTTTCGTTTAGTCGACTTTTTTGTCAAGATGTGACTCTTGTACGCGTGTTTCCTTTTGATTTTACCAGAACCAGTGAACTTGAATCTCTTCTTTGCACTGGCATTTGTTTTCATTTTAGGCATTATTCAAAAATATAATTAATAAACATTACTTCTTTTTCAAAGGCTGAATCATCATGATCATCTTTTTACCTTCGAGTTTTGGCATTTGTTCTACAAGGCCGATTTCCACCAACTCTTGCGCAAATTTAAGTAAGAGAATTTCACCTCTTTCTTTAAAAACAATGGTCCTTCCTTTAAAGAACACATATGCCTTTACTTTACTACCATCTGCCAAAAACTTTTTTGCATGATTCAATTTAAAATTGAAATCATGATCATCTGTATTAGGTCCAAATCGTATTTCTTTAACGACAACTTTTACCTGTTTCGATTTCAGCTCTTTCTGTTTCTTTTTTTGTTCGTACAGAAACTTTTTATAATCAATAATCTTACAAACGGGAGGTACAGCTTTGGGAGATATTTCTACCAAATCCAAACCCTGGTTATCTGCTAACTCAATGGCTTCTTGAATTGGATAAACTCCAGGTTCTATTCCTTCACCAACAACACGCACTTCTGACGAATAAATTTTGTCATTTATTCTGTGAGCGTCTTCTTTTTTTACTATTCTACGGCCTCTGCCTCTTCTAACTGCTATGGCTAATCCTCCCTTTAATGATTATTATTAATTTTCTTTAGACTCCTCTAAAGTTTGGTTTTTTGAGTTCAATTCACTTTCAATTAAATCATTCATCAAATCTGCGAACGTTTCAATTGTCATTGATCCCAAATCTCCTTCACCTTGTTTTCTAACAGAAACAACATTTTCAGAAACTTCATTTTCTCCAATTATGAGCATGAAAGGTATTTTTTTAAGCTCATTATCTCGAATTTTCTTTCCAATCTTTTCGTTCCGATCGTCAACAAGGCTGCGAATATCGTACTTTTTTAATAAACTAGAAACATTTTTAGTATAATCATTGTACTTCTCACTAAGTGGAAGAATGGCAACTTGTTCTGGATTAAGCCATAATGGGAACTTTCCGGCACAGTGCTCTATAAGCAAGGCTACAAATCTTTCTAATGATCCAAAAGGTGCTCTATGAATCATTACAGGGCGGTGCTTAGCATTATCAGAGCCTATATACTCTAATTCGAACCGATCAGGAAGGTTATAATCCACTTGTATTGTTCCTAGCTGCCAACTTCTCCCTAAGGCATCTTTTATCATAAAGTCCAATTTTGGACCATAAAAAGCAGCTTCTCCGTATTCAATTACAGCGGGTAACCCTTTCGCAGCGGTGGCGTTTATAATTGCTTGCTCTGCTTTTTTCCAATTATCTTCCGTTCCAATATATTTTGAACGGTCTGTTTTATCGCGTAGAGAAATTTGCGCGGTAAAATCATTAAAATCTAATGCACTTAAGACGTATAAAACGAGATCTATTACTTTTTTGAATTCTTCTTCGACCTGGTCGGCTCTGCAAAAAAGATGGGCATCATCTTGGGTAAAACCTCGAACCCTTGTGAGGCCATGTAATTCACCACTTTGTTCATAACGATATACGGTGCCGAACTCGGCAAGTCGAATAGGTAAATCTTTGTATGATCTGGGTCTTGATTTGTAAATTTCGCAATGATGTGGACAATTCATGGGTTTTAGCATGAATTCTTCTCCATCGGCAGGGGTATTTATGGGTTGAAATGAATCTTCTCCATATTTAGCATAATGTCCAGAAGTTATGTATAAATCTTTGTGCCCGATATGCGGAGTAATTACTTGCTCGTAGCCCGCTTCAATTTGTGCCTTCTTCATGAAGTCTTCAAGTCTTGATCTTAGAGCTGCTCCTTTTGGCAACCACAAAGGAAGTCCTTGTCCAACTCGCTGTGAAAAAGTAAATAAGTTTAGTTCCTTGCCTAGTTTTCTGTGATCTCTTTTTTTGGCTTCTTCAAGAAGCGCCAAGTATTCTTTTAGTTCTTTGGCTTTTGGAAAGGTGATGCCATATATGCGAGTAAGTTGTTTGTTTTTTTCGTCACCCCTCCAATAGGCTCCAGCAATATTCATCAGTTTAACTGCTTTGATGTAACCCGTATGCGGTAAGTGCGGGCCTCTGCAAAGGTCAGTAAAGTTACCTTGTGTATACAATGTGATGCTCCCGTCTTCGAGATTTTCTAATAATTCTAATTTGTATTGATCACTTTTTTGAGTAAAATGTGCTATGGCATCTGCTTTTGATATTTCTTGTCTTTTAAAGATATTTTTTTCACGAGCGAGCTCGAGCATTTTATCCTCAATCTTTTTGAAATCTTTGTCTGATATTTCGTGTGGGCCAAGATCCACATCGTAATAGAATCCGTTTTCTACTGGAGGGCCGATGGCTAATTTAATGCCTGGATAGAAAAATTCTAGCGCTTCAGCCATCAGATGCGCAGATGAATGCCACATGGTAGCTTTTCCCTTCGTATCCTTCCACGTCAAAAGCTTGATTTCGGCATCAATGGTAAGTGGGCGATGTGCATCCCACACTTCACCATTTACCTCAGCAGAATAAACATTTCTGGCCAAGCCTTCGCTTATGCTCGATGCTACATCAAAAGATGTGACTCCGCTTTCAAATTCTTTAATAGAACCGTCAGGTAGGGTAACTTTAATCATGAATAGTACATATTAAGCCGTCAAATATAAAACAAAGGAAACAACAGTGAATTTTTTTTAGAGTTGTTTTGAAATTGATTTTTAAATAAATAAGGTCAATAATGGTCTGCTAAGTAATACTTAGTAAAACTGGATTAACAGCGTTACATGTATACGAAACTCGAAACACAAATTGATTAAAATATTATGTTAAAGATTTTACTTATATCCCAGATTCTCGTAACCAGAGGCAAAAACAATGGCTCCTCTTTTCACTACGACCTTTCTTCTTCCAGTGTCCGGATCTTCCTCAAATTCTTCGTCTATCGCAGGAATGGTGTAATCAACATAAACCTTGGAAAGCAGTATTTTTTCTAACTCGTAATCACTCAATCCTTTTTCTTTATAGTGATTCCTCATGTTTTCCAATAATTTTTCAGATGTAAATTCAAACGAACCACCACTGACAGATTTTTTCTCATAGATTAAAATACGGTTGTTGTAGCTAGCAGGTTTATTGTAAACGCTTACTTGAATGGGCTCAACGGTAACGCCGTCCGCATTAAATGTGAATTTATAATCCGAATTTAATATCAGCGCAACCTCTACTTCCTTCATGGTATTGTACGGCTTGTAATTGAAATAGGTCGTTCGCCCAAAAGAATATCGAAATGGTTTCAGTGCTGCTTTACAAGACTGTCGGTACCCTGCAACTTGGGATTTGAATTCTGAAGCAGCATCCATTCCTCCTTTAGAAGATTTCTTTTTCTTGTCCTCTTTCTGGTCGGGGGCGAATGAAACCAATACGCCCATAAAAACTAATCCAGCTAATAACTTGATGTACGATTTGTATCTTTTCATATTATTCAATCATATCGTTTCTTAATGCAACAATTAATTCTGAAATTTCTTTTAATTCAGACTTTGTCATTTGCAATCTGCCCAGGTCTACGTCTTCGTCCGTTAGGTTTTTAACACTTTCACAGTTCTGGTATGCGTTCACAATTTCAAGAATACCATTCCTGATGTATATAATTTCAGGATCTTGATCTTCAATTACTTCAAGACCAGTAGCGATTCTATTTCCAAACTCTATTTGACTGGCCAACTGTTGTACGACGTTCCCGGAATCTTGTTCCATAATCGTTAAAGAACCTAAATACATGCCTTCTATCCAGGCACCGGCGAAATACACTACTTCAAGGTCGTCTTTGCCATTAGATTCAATGTATTCAATGGTATTCATTTGAATTTCAGTGAGAATCATGATAATAGAATCAGTATTGCCAATATTTTCCTTAAACTTTGTTATTGCAGTTTCTTCGAAAATATTACTCATGCCAATTTCGTTTGCTAAGAATTCTGTTGCTTCCAAATACCCTTTCGCATCAGATATTTGGTCATTAACTACACAAGTTGCAAGATCAGCAGCATATACTCCAAAATTTAAGGATTTTTTAAGTTTGGTCTGGTAAAGATCTTTGTTACTCACAGGATTTAGAATGGTTTGATCATAGACCAATCCCGCTTGTTTGAAAAAAGCTGCAATTTCAAGTGGTGAAGGCGGAGCAAAAGCAAAATCACTACTCTCTTCAATGATTATTTTGTCAGTAATTTGTTCTTTAACAATTGGGGTTTCGTCTTGATGTTGAGAAGATTCGTCTTTACCACAGGCAAAAAAGAAAATTACTACACCAAGAAGCAAGACATTTATATTCTTCATTGTATTCATTTTAATTGCAACTCCTTCCACAATACGCAAATGTTGGAGTTTTGTTAGCTTAAAATAGGATTAATCTTTAAATACTTCAATTTCCTGACTCTTTTTGACCAAGTCTGTGAACTTACCCTTATACCTTGTTGCACGAACCAAATGGTTATCAATCCAGTGATAATTGCCACCTCTAGGCTTACACATGAGTAGACCGTGATACTTGAATCCCTGTTTGTCCAGCCATTTTGTAGTTACCTCTCGGTGCTCTTCTGTTCTTGAGGTAAAGAAAGTAATGATGTGACCTTCTTCATACCATGCGTTTAAATATTCAAGAGCATCTTCAAATGGCTCACAAGTGGCCATTCTTTCAGGCTCTTCATTTGGAATATCGTCTGTAATCGTCCCATCGATGTCAATGAGATAATTTTTTACATCTTGAGGTAATAACGGACTAAGTGCATTTCCGCTATCATCTTTGATTTCTTCAAGTGTATGTTTGCTTTTACTCAAGTTTAGATTTTCATTATTACTCTTGTCTACCATAAAGTCTATTTTTAAGTCTGTATAACTCCAACATTATAAGGTTCAATCTCGTCATTGTAATTAGCCATTTCAATTCCACAAGAGATTAGATTTCTTGTGTCGGCTGGATCTATTATACCGTCTGTCCATAATCGGGCTGCTGCATAATAGGGGGAGGTTTGTGCGTCGTAATTAGCTTTGGTTTCATTATAAAGAAGCGCTTCTTTTTCAGGTGTTAATTCTTGCCCTCTGGATTTAGCTGTAGCCAGTTCGATTTGGACCAGTACCTTTGCGGCTTGAGCTCCTCCCATTACTGCTAATTGGGCCGTAGGCCAAGCAAAAATTAACCTTGGGTCATATGCTTTTCCGCACATTGCATAATTACCCGCACCGTAGGAGTTACCCATAATTATTGTAAACTTGGGAACTGTGCTTGTGCTCATGGCACTAACCAATTTGGCTCCATCTTTAATAATACCGCCATGTTCTGATCTTGAACCTACCATGAAACCTGTAACATCTTGGAGAAAAACCAATGGTATTTTCTTTTGATTACAGTTCATAATAAACCGTGCAGCTTTATCAGCGGAGTCTGAATAAATAACGCCACCAAATTGTACTTCACCACTCTTGGTTTTGACAATTTCTCTTTGATTGGCTACAATTCCTACCGACCATCCATCTATTCGAGCATAACAACATACAATTGTTTTACCGTAAGTCGCTTTGTATTCTGTGAATTTGGAGTCGTCAACCAACCTTTTTATAATTTCCTTAACATTGTACGGTTTTGCGCGGTCATCAGGCATTACTCCGTAGATATCTCTGTCTTTAAAATGAGGCTCAATGGCATCAATTCGATTAAATCCAGCTGTTTTAACAGGCCCAATTTTTTCAATGAGATCTCTAATAGTCGATAAGCATTCATTGTCGTCTTTGCTGTGGTAATCCGTTACTCCTGAAATTTCACAATGGGTAGTTGCACCTCCTAAAGTTTCATTGTCAATGTCTTCACCAATTGCAGCTTTAACGAGATAAGATCCAGCTAAAAATATACTGCCTGTTTTTTCAACGATTAAAGATTCATCGCTCATTATTGGTAGATATGCACCGCCAGCAACACAGCTGCCCATTACAGCAGCAATTTGCGTTATTCCTTTTGCACTCATTACGGCATTATTCCTGAAAATGCGGCCAAAATTTTCTTTATCGGGGAATATTTCATCTTGCATGGGCAAGAATACACCAGCGCTATCCACTAAATAAATGATTGGAATTCTATTTTCGATTGCAATTTCTTGAGCACGTAAGTTTTTTTTGCCTGTAATAGGAAACCAAGCTCCAGCTTTTACTGTTGCATCATTAGCTACAACGATTACGGGCCTTTTATGAATGTATCCAATAACAACAATTACTCCACCAGAAGGACAACCGCCATACTTCTCATACATTTTATGGCCTGCTAAGGCACCAACTTCAAGTTTTTTTGAATCATTGTCTAAGAGGGCATCAATACGCTCTCTAGCTGTTAATTTACCTTTGGAATGATGTTTGTCAATTTTATTTTGCCCACCACCAAGATAGATTTTATCTAATGTTCGTTGGAGTTCAGACAATCTCAGACGCATCTTGTCATCATTTCTGTTGAATTCCATTTCTTTTTTAGTAAACTTCTTCATGTTCTCCGCCATATGCGTACACTTATGAAACGAAGATAATAATTTAGTGTAGGATGGTTACAGGAAACTGCTACTGTTTGGCCCTTCATTGAATACTAAGTCAAGTATGGACATATTTATTTGAAATCCATGCCGTTCTTCAAAAACTTGCAGATAAGAACGGTGTTTAAAATGACGATGAAAGTCGTCATTAGGTTTACACTTGTTCCTGAAGTCAAGGACGTAATTTTTTACAAATTCGGTAGTCCTCATTTCCGGTTTTTCAATACCTGTAATCGTTTTAACAATTTCGTGCGCTTTCGTGTTTAATTCCCACAGGGTTTTAGGTTTAAATTCTTTATAAAAAGATTCAAATAAATGGGCGTAATGTTCAAAAAAGGGCGATGCCTGATAGCTAGAAACAATCGCACCAAGATGAACTCTTTGCCAATCTTCGGCGTAAGAAATCTCCAGGTTCTCTATGGGCTCTTTCCTTTGCCGTCTATTGATTGGAACAATTAAATTTTGTTTCGAATTAGCACTTATAATTGTACATCGATTACGATAAGATTGCTTCTGGAAATGTTCATATGGATCAAACGATACTGTTTCTGCTTGATTGTATACAGAGTAGTACGCTAAATTGCCAAAATACAACCTAGGCAGAACGGTAAACATTAATGCGCAGATTGAAAAATTCTTTCCCACCGAACACCTTCGTGTCCTTTTTCGTTGTCTTTTGAATACCAGATAAAGGCTGCTTTCCCAACTACATGGTCTTCAGGTACATATCCCCACATTCTAGAGTCTAGCGAGTTGTGCCTATTGTCTCCCATTAGCCAATAGTAATTCATTTTGAATGTATATGTATCACTCAGTTCGCCATTGATGTACACCCCATTAGGAGTAATTTCAAAATGGTTTTTTTCATAGGATTCTATAGCCCTTCTATAGAAAATCGCATTGAATTCATTCATTTCAATTTCATCTCCTTTTTTCGGTAAATACCAAGGTCCCATGTTGTCTTCTGTCCAATCTTTAGTGATCAAATTGTTCGGAAATATTTGCATGTAATTAAACTTCATGACTTCTGGGTTGTTATAGTATCCTCTTGGTTTCCAATTTACCCAAGTGGTATCTATATAGGTGAGTTTTGAAAATTCGGTGAAGGCTTTCATGGACATCGGAACGCGATAAACACCATTATTAAAGCTTATATCTGAAGGATTAATGTCATATTCCTCTTTGAATTTATCTTTTATTCTCCCGTCAAAATTTCGACTTGAAATCACATTATAATTGAATTGCGCATTCTCATCAAGATATGCATCAGCTCCATTTACAATCAACTTACCATTTATAATTTCCATGGTGTCCCCAGCAATCCCTACACACCTTTTGATGTAATTTTCCTTCTTGTCCGTAGGCCGTTCAATCCAGCCTTCAAATTTAGTCGGATCTTTTATTCGTTCTCCGAATTGACTGTAAGTAAATGTATGCGTCATGGTATTATTCTCCAATAGATTCGTTCTTGCTTGGGCATAATATTGTTCGCGATTTTCCTCAAATTCTTCTGCGGAGCAATTACACAAATAAAAGGCCTCATCTCTCAAGAACTGATGATAATTATGCCCCTGTAATTCATCACCTCTTTTATTTCTGCCCAATAGGGCGGTATCTCCAGCTGGGTAATTAAAAACAACAATGTCGTTTCTTTCTATGTCGGTGTACCCAGGAAGCCTGTGGTAATCCATTCCAAACCAATCCAAGTACGAGCGCGTGTACGTGCCAGGAATGTTGTTGTGAAAAAAAGGCACAGCAAGCGGTGTTTGAGGTAATTTTGAACCGTACGCAATTTTATTTACAAAAAGGTAATCTCCAATAAGTAAATCTTTTTCCATCGAGCCCGTGGGGATCGTAAAGGCTTCAAAGAAAAACCCTCTGATTATTCCAGCGGCAACAATAGCAAATAGCAAAGCATCTCCCCACTCTCTAATCAATCCCTTTTCTTTTTTATTTTTCCAAACCAGTGGCCCTGTCCATTTCTGTTTGTCATCATAACCGGCACTGATAACAGAATAGTGGGGCACTAGTAGAGCAATTATTGCATCCTTAAATGACCTTTTTCCTGTACAAAAACTAACATTTACATTTAAAATTAACAGCATTAAAAAATTGACACCCGGAACACACATGAGTAGAATCCACCACCATGGTTTTTCCATTAGCTTAAATAAAATCAATAGATTATAAACAGGTATATAGCCATGTAATGGATTTTTATAACCCGCTTTTTTGAATAATTTTGGAAGAGCTGCAAAATAGATTCCAATTAGTAGGTAAAGTAAAATATGGGGGATGTCTAATACAAACATTTTAGCTAAGTTTAAGTACGTCTTTCATGGTATAAATACCCTTTTTATGTTGCATAAATTCTGCGGCAATTACTGCGCCTAAGGCAAAGCCTTTTCTATTGTGTGCAACATGTTCAATTTTTAATTCGTCTACTTCCGATTGATAGGTCACTTGGTGCGTGCCTGGCACATTTGGTTCTCTTATAGATTGTATATCAAGGCTCTCCGATTCATCAGAAAGTCCATCTGACCATTTTATTTTTCTAGATAGCACATCTATGATACCTTCGCCAATCGTGATAGCAGTTCCGCTTGGAGCATCAAGTTTTTCGGTATGGTGGGTTTCTGAAACTTTCACATCATATTGTTTTTGATGTTCCATTAACTCGGCTAAACGTGTATTTATTTCTAAAAATATGTTAACGCCTAAACTAAAGTTAGTCGCCGTTAACATGGCAGCATTATAATGTTCTAACAGGCGCTTTACCTCTTCATAATTGTGGTACCATCCTGTTGTGCCAACAATTACTGGGGTACCTGCTTCAAAGCAATGTTTTATGTTCTTCGATGCAGACTCTGGGTTAGTAAATTCTATTGCTACGTCTGCGTTACTGATGGAATTGGTATCCATTTCTTCGACACATGTCGACCTTAGCACAATTTCGTGTCCTCTATCTTGCGCAATGGGTTCAATTGCTTTCCCCATTTTTCCATATCCAATTAGAGCAATCTTCATAAATAGGGTTCAAAAATACAGAAATAGTAACATCTCGTGCTTTTTATTATTTCTGTGCTAGAGTTAGACTAATTCCAACATGTCTATTTGTATTGAATTCGAACCTGGGAGTGATTCGGAGCGTAAGATTGGTAGATATGTCATGATTGAAAAGATGTGCGTCTACACTGGCATCTACAATTTGCAAAATGTAGATCCCCGCAATTGTAACAATCGATAAGTCTCGCCAACTCTTAAATTGATCGATGGCAGTTCTCAAATTTTCGGTACTGTAATTGGTATAATTCGTAGCGGGATTACCAGGGTTATTAAGCCTGAAAACGTATTCTTTTTTGAGGCTCTTATAATTAGTGATATTGTCTTTTAAAAAATACCCCGCAGTTCCAAGTCCAGCATAAATGATAGGGACTTTCCACAATCTTCTTCTACCTTTAATTGATGCGTGATTGTACACTTGGCCAGCTCCAGGTAAAATAGAAGATAAAATAGCTGCCTTTCTTGGTGATTTAATTTCTGTATCAACTATCGAATCCTGTGAATACGAGTAATTGAAAAATAAAAGGAGAAAGCAGACGGTATAATTTCTGAGGGCATTATTCATTCAGAAGTTTCATGATGCGATTAAATTCTGAGTCATTCTTAAAATCAATAACAATCTTCCCTTTCCCTCGATTGTTCATCGCCACTTTAACTTTAGTTTCTAAAGAACTCGACAATAATTGAACTTCTTTTTTCTCAGAGCGACTTAATTCAATGGAACCACTTCTTTTTTTGGAGGTAGTTTTGTTTTTTACTAGTTCCTCTACCTTTCGAACGGATAAATTATCTGCTAGAATGGATCGCAAGGTTTCAAGCTGTTCTGATTCATTTGAAATGGAAAGAAGCGATCTTGCGTGTCCCATCGAAATTTTGTTGTCTCTTAGTGCGGCTTGAATTTCTAGGGGTAGCTTAAGAAGTCTTAAATAGTTAGAAACGGTTGAACGCTGCTTGCCAACTTTGTCACTTAATTGTTCTTGAGTTATTTGGCATTCGTCAATTAATCGCTGAAAACTCAATGAAATTTCTATCGCATTTAAGTCTTCTCTTTGAACATTTTCAACAATGGCCATTTCCAACATGGTTTGATCGTTAGCCACTCGTATGTAGCATGGAACTGCTGTTAAACCGGCAATTGTAGCCGCTCTGAATCTGCGCTCACCCGAAATGATTTGATATCTGTTCTGACTCATTTTACGTAACGTAATGGGCTGAATTATTCCATGAGTCTTGATAGAAGCCGTTAAATTCACCAGTGCTTCCTTTTCAAATCCCGTTCTTGGCTGAAATGGATTTGTTTCAATTTGTGCTAAAGGAATTTCTGAAATGGAACCGGCAATTTGTGAACCAGTAGAAGGGTTAGAAGACGACATTATATCTGTTGCTGCGCCCTCAATTAGCGCACTCAGCCCTTTACCTAATCCTCCTTTTTTAGAGTCCATTTTCTACTTCTATGATTTTGTCGTTCTCGTCAATTCTTGTCAGCTTATTTTTTTGCAACACCTCTCTTGCAAGATTCAGGTAATTAATAGATCCTTTGCAACTGGCATCGTGAATAATTATAGGTTCCCCATAACTTGGCGCTTCACCTAATCGAGTATTTCGGTGAATTATGGTATCAAATGCTAATTGCTGAAAATGCATTTTCACTTCTTCTACTACTTGATTGGCTAGACGCAGCCTGGTATCATACATCGTCAGTAATATTCCTTCAATACTCAATTCAGGATTAAGTCTACCCTGAACAATTTTAATAGTATTTAATAATTTACCTAGACCTTCTAATGCAAAATATTCACACTGTACGGGTATAATAACGGAATCTGCAGCTGTAAGAGAATTGATGGTAATTAAGCCTAAAGAAGGCGAACAATCAATGATGATGAAATCATAATCGTCTTTTAATTTTTCTAGGGCGTATTTTAATAGCGTTTCTCTCTTAGGAAGATTAATTAATTCAATTTCTGCACCAACAAGGTCTATGTGGGCAGGAAGAATGTCAAGATTTGGTGATTTTGTAGTGAGTATAATGTCTCGAGGTTCTACATCATTAATCAAGCATTCGTAAATACTAGTTTTAACGTGTTTTGGGTCAAACCCTACTCCCGAGGTTGCATTTGCCTGTGGATCAGCGTCAACAATTAATGTTTTTTTCTCCAATACTCCTAAAGCAGCAGCGAGGTTTATGGATGTGGTGGTTTTTCCTACTCCACCTTTTTGATTCGCAATCGTTATTATTTTCGCCATGTCTTTCCCGTTATCAATTAAGTACTTCAGATTCTCCAATCTCAAGTAAAGTCAATTTATTACCTGCCTTTTCAAATTTTGATTTGGCTTCTTCCTTATTAATTTTAATGTATCCGAATGTGTCGTAATGAACACCTACAATATTTTTGCATTTGATAAAGTCTGCACAAATCACGGCATCATCAATCCCCATCGTAAAGTTGTCTCCTATAGGTAGAATGGCAAAATCTAATTGATGTTGCATTCCAATGAGCTTCATATCCATGGTCAAAGCAGTGTCGCCGGCATAATAAAAGTTTCCATGTTCAGATTCAATAACATATCCCGCAGGATTGCCACCATAATTACCATCAGGAAGAATGCTGGAATGTACTGCATTGGTCATTTTTACTGTTCCAAAATCAAAATTCCATTTTCCACCGTGATTCATAGGATGGCCATCAAGTCCTTTTTGTGCAAACCACATACAAGTTTCATAAGGGGCAATAATTTTTGCTCCTGTCCTTTTAGCAATTCTCTCTACATCCAAAATGTGATCTTCATGTCCATGAGAAACTAAAATATAGTTTGCTTCAATACTATCAATATCAACATTAGAGGCTAATTCATTGCCAGAGATAAATGGATCGAACAATATTTTTGTTGACCCAAAATCTAACAGCGTGCAAGAATGTCCAAAGAATGTTAATTTCATTATAATTCTGAATAAACTTATTCTGTAAAAATACACTACAAATGAAGCTGAGCTCTAAGTCCACCTAGCTAATTGTGAACAGATTTTTGTTTATTCGTCATTTACCCGCTAGTTTATCCACAAAAATGGTCGCATTATAATCGTATTATTGCTAGAAATAAAGGGGTTGGAGATGATGTCCTCAATCCATTTAATGTTAATAAGTATGGTGACAATAGTTGTAGGAACGAATAGAGGAAACAGTAAGAGCGCTGAACTTGCCAAATTTTATGAAGAATCTTTTAATGAGAAAGAAATTTCTTGTCAAGTTTTAGATTTAAAAGTACTGCCTATAGATTTTATTTTTACGGAGTGCTTTGGTCAAAGATCTGAGGAGTATGCTCATATATTAGAAAAGTATGTGATAAAAGCAGATAAGTTTGTATTTGTATTACCGGAATACCATGGTGGATTCCCGGGTGTTGTAAAGAGCTTTTTAGATTCTTTTTCAGGAGATATTATTGCGGGGAAACATGCTGCATTAGTTGGTGTTTCAGCAGGAAGGGCTGGTAACTTAAGGGGATTAGATGCATTTGCTGGCGTGCTGGGGTACATGCAAGTAGAAGTATTAGCCAACAGACCGAAGTTGAGTAATATTGAGGGTATCCTTAAGGGTGGTGTTTTGGCAAATGCGGAGAATTTGGCCAAGGTTGAAAAACAAATACAGCAATTGATTGCAATTAGCTAGTCTCTATTGCATTGAGATCAAGGTTGGGATTTAGCCCAAATCATCGAATTTAACATCCGTTGTGTAATCTTGGTCTTGATTTGAAGCGTTGTCTGAGTTAGAAGAATAATTCGTGCTTAATTCAGGAAAATCTCCTTGATCTTTTAATTCTTGAATTTTATCAATGGCCTCATCAAATCCTAAACTAAACTTTTCAAAATCCTCTTTGTACAGAAATATTTTATGTTTTTCGTAGTGTGATTTGCCGTCATGATTTGTTTTCTTCTTACTCTCGGTAATGGTTAGGTAAAGATCGTTACCCTTAGTAGTTTTCACATCGAAGAAGTAAGTCCTTTTACCAGCTCTTACAGCTTTCGAGAAAATCTCATCTCTATATGGCATTTTATCTTCCATCTTCCCTTAAATCTTAAACACTTTAAACAAAACAGGCCTCTAACAAATTTAACATAAAATCCGATATATTAAAATTAATAGGCCTCTAATGTCAATACGTCTATGGTTTTCGCTAGTTAATCGTTGATAAGTAATTAATTATCAGCAAGTTGTTTCTTGTAGAGGGAAAAGTAATCACCCCTTTTATTGAGTAAATCATGGTGTGTTCCTCTTTCTATTATTCTTCCTTGGTCCAAAACAATAATTTCATCAGCGTGTTGTATGGAGGAAATTCTATGACTTGTTATTATGGTCGTATTGTTTGCCATAATTTGCTTTAAATTACTGAGTATAGTCGCTTCTGTTTCTGTGTCGACGGCGGATAAACAATCGTCTAAGAGCATTATTTTCGGCTCTCTTATTAATGCACGAGCAATAGAAATTCGTTGTTTCTGCCCTCCAGATAGTGTTAAACCTCGTTCACCCATTACGGAAGAATAACCGTCTTTAAAATTGATAATATTGTGATGAATATGTGCATTTACGGCAGCCTTTTCAATTCGATCTGGTTTGGCGCCATTTTCTATTCCAAAACTAATATTGTTAGCGATAGTATCTGAAAATAAAAATACCTCCTGTGGGACAAATCCAATATTAGACCTAAAAGAACTCAGTTCATAATGGTCTAATGAAATGCCGTCTAGTAGAATCGTTCCTTTCAACGGATCATACATGCGCGCTGCAAGATCAGCTACGGTTGATTTGCCACTTCCGGTTCGACCAATGATAGCCAGTGTTTTTCCAGGTTCAATAACGAAGCTAACATCACTTAAAACTTCCTTGTTACTATTTGGGTATGAAAATGTAACGTTTCGAAACTCTAATCTACCTTGTATGTTTGTTGCTTGTATTGGTCCTGATACAATTTGAGGTTGTTCTTTTAAAAATTCATTGATTCGTTCTTGAGATGCTGCTGCACGTTGAATGATAGAAGTTACCCATCCAATTGAGGCGAAAGGCCAGGTTAGCATATTTACGTAGATGACAAATTGAACGATATCCCCATAGCTAATATCTCCATCGATTGTTTTTATTCCTCCAACGTAGATGGTAATGATTGTACTTAAGCCAATAAGAAGCAGGATGATTGGCATAAAGAAGGCATTAATCAATACTAATTTTAATGACCGTGTTTTGTACTCATTGCTTTCTTTTTGAAAAGACTGATAGGCTTCCTCTTGACGATTATAGGCTTTTACAATGCGAATACCAGAAAACATTTCTTGCACAAAAGTGGTCAATTTTGATTGCTGGTGCTGCACTCGTTCACTTCGTTTGTTCATCGTGTGGCTAACGAAATAAATTAAAATAGACATGATGGGCAACGGGATAAGCGTCCATAGCGTTAATTCAACACTTTTGTCTAACATAAAAACAAGAGTAACTGTAAATAGGCACAATAAATTAATAGAATACATAATGGCAGGCCCTAAGTACATCCTCGCTTTGGTTACGTCTTCAGAAATTCGATTCATTAAATCTCCTGTATTGTTTTCCTTATAGAAGCCAAGGTGAAGCCTTTGATAGTGATCATATATTTCATTTTTCAAATCGAACTCAATTAGCCGACTTAAAATAATAATGGTTTGTCTCATCATAAAGACAAAAACAGCTCTAAGAAGAGCTAATGCCATGTATATTAGGATAATATTGAGTGTAAAAGGGAGAATGTTGTCCGTGTAAAATATCTCTTTCGAATCGACGTTTGGATATTGTGCAATAAAAGAGGTAAACTGATCAATGGCTTGCTGAATCTTGGAAGGCATTATCGCTTGAATAATGTTGGAGGCAAGAATAAAAAGAAATCCAAGTAAAATTCGCCAGCGGTACTTCCAAATATATTTGTTTAAATATGCCAGCGATTTCATAGAATCAAATTCATTTAATTATACTACTTTTGCCCGAAGAAACTGGGCGCATTTGTGCAGACAAATTTAACGTTGTTTTTAATATAAACAGGTAAGTAAGATGGATGTTCAGCCAATTACGGAGGTGAAAGATAATAATATACAGGTTTTAGGCCATATGTTGAACATGGGTCATGAGCAGGTTTTATTTTGCAATGACCCTAAAACCGGTTTAAAAGCGATTGTGGCAGTGCACAATACGGTGTGTGGTCCAGCTTTGGGTGGAACCAGAATGTGGCAATACGAAAAGGAAGAGCATGCGTTGAAAGACGTTTTGCGTTTGTCTAGAGGAATGACCTACAAAAATTCAATTTCTAATTTGAATTTGGGAGGAGGTAAAGCCGTAATAATAGGTGATTCAAGAAAAGATAAATCAAAAGATTTGTTTAAGCGGTTCGGAAAATTTGTGGATAGTTTAAACGGTAATTATATTACTGCGGAAGATGTTGGTATTTCTCCTGCAGACATGGTTTATGTCGCACAAGAAACACGACATGTAGCAGGGTTACCTGGGAAAAGCGGGGATCCATCACCGGTTACCGCATTTGGAGTGTATATGGGAATGAAGGCTGCTAGTAAAGTTCAATTTGGCAATGATTCGTTAGCAGGAAAAAAGATAGCTGTGCAAGGTGTGGGACATGTTGGGGAGTATTTGGTTGAACATCTTTCGAAGGAAGGTGCAAAACTTTTCATCAGTGATATTCATGAGCCAACACTCAGTCATGTTGCTTCTAAATACGGAGCGGAAGTAGTAGGGCTAGATGAAATTTATGATTTAGAGATGGATATTTATGCCCCTTGCGCTCTTGGAGCTACCATTAATGATCGAACACTTGGCCGATTAAAGTGTTCGATAGTTGCAGGTGCTGCCAATAATCAGCTAGAAGATGAAGCTGTTCATGGCGAGGTATTGAGAGGAAAGGGAATTACGTATGCGCCAGATTATTTAATCAACGCAGGTGGAGTCATGAATTGTTATGCTGAGGTTGTTGGTCTTGAGCGGTCAGAAGTAATGAAAATGGCTGAGAATATTTACAATACAACAATTGAAATAATAAACTACTCAAGAAAAGAGGGAATACCTACATATTTAGCAGCCAACAGGAAGGCTGAAAAAAGAATTGCGGAATTATCCGTGTAACTATTTGAAACGTTCTTTAAAGTTATGCTCAACAGGAGGCATTTAAGAATTAAGGTACTGCAAGCGTTATATGCTTATTATAGATCCGATGGTAAGGATTTTTCAGCAGGTGAAACCGAGCTATTTTTCGGAATCAATAAAATTTACGAACTCTATATTTTTTACCTGTTACTTTTTGGTGAAGTCCGTTCTTTTGCTCAATATCGGATAGAAGAAAACAAAAAGAAAAAACTACCATCGAAGTTAGATTTAAACCCCAATCTAAAATTTGTAAATAATTTTGTTTTTTCATTAATTTCTGAAAATAAGGAGCTTCAAAAAGTGGCGAATAATCAGAAAATTAATTGGATTGGAGAGCAGGACCTCGTGAAGAAATTGTACTATCAAATTATCGAAGATGATTTGTATACGCAGTATATGGCGGAAGAATCTTCATCACAGGAAGACGATAAAACGTTTGCCCTGAGAATATTTAAAAAAGTCATCGCTAACTACGAGTTAATTCATAATTTCTTTGAAGAAAAAAGTATCTATTGGAACGACGATATTGATTTTACGTGTAGTATGGTTTTAAAAACAATTAAAACTTTTCATAGCGAATCTGATGCTACCAGTCCAATATTGTCTTTGTATAAGGATGAGTCTGATGAAAAGGAATTTGCACGCGTGCTTTTCAGAAAGTCTGTAATGAATGATAAATCGAATCTCGATATAATTCAGAAATTTTCTCAGAATTGGGAAATTGAAAGAATTGCCCTTATGGACATTCTTTTAATGAAAATTGCGTTGACAGAGGCCCAGGAGTTTGAAACCATACCCTTGAAAGTGACATTGAACGAGTACATAGATATTTCGAAATTTTATTCTACACCGAAAAGCAATGGCTTTATAAATGGAATACTAGATAAAGCTTTCGAAGATTTGAAAAATAGCGGTGCCATTAAAAAAGTCGGTAGAGGCTTAATCTAATAAGTATGAAAAATTTTCTAGCGTATTGTTCGATTGCCATTTCACTTTTGGGCTGTAATTTAACCGATCAAAATCATCAGTATAACATTTCAGTTGATCTAATAGATCCAGAAAATCCCCCAATTTTTCAATTTGACGAGCTCGATTACGATTTTGGAAATATTGCAATGGGTGAAAAATTAACGCATTCTTTTGAATTCAAGAACGTAGGGGAATCTCCGTTATTGATTCATACTGTTCAGCCCAGTTGCCATTGTACCGTATTGAAAGATTGGCCTAAAGAACCAATTCCTCCGGGTGGGTCAGGTGCAATTACGGCACAATTTGAAGGTAAATTTGAAGGATCAAATACAAAGTCCATTTCTATTATGGCGAATACAAAACCAAATTTAACAAGACTAGTATTAACCGCCTCAGTAGTTGGGGCAAATAAATAAATTGAATGAAATTATTACAAGCAGCAACAACAGAAGGCGGAGGATTTGGAACACTAATTATGTTCGGATTAATTTTCGTGGTGTTTTATTTTTTTATGATTCGACCCAATCAAAAAAAGCAAAAAGCTGCAAAGGCTTTTCGAGAAAATTTGAATAAAGGAGATCGGATTGTTACAATTGGCGGAATTCATGGTAAAGTAGAGGCGGTAAAAGATGCTACGGTTACAATAACAACCGAGGATGGAAGTAAAATGAAGATTGAAAAATCTGCAATTGCATCAGAATTTACGGAAGAGGCAATTGCGCAACAAGCGAAGTAATTTGATAGTTGGAATTACGGGTGGCATCGGTAGTGGTAAGTCAACGGTTTGTTTAATTTTTGAGCTGTTCAATATCCCGGTTTATAATTCAGATGAAAAGGCTAAATTCTTAATGAATTCAAGTCCAAACTTGATGCAAAATATTCAAGCAAATTTTGGTGTCGAAATGTATGTCAATGGTGCCTTGGATAGGTCAAAATTAGCGGCTAAAGTTTTTTCAAACCCTGATGCACTTATTCAGTTAAATGCCCTTGTACATCCTGCAGTAGGAAGAGATTTTGACGAATGGCAAGATCAGTTTGATAACACCATCTTACTTAAAGAAGCAGCCATATTAATAGAGAGTGGCGCTCATAAAAAATGCGATAAGATAATTGTAGTTGATGCCCCTGATGAATTACGTCTTGAACGGGTAATGGCTAGAGACCAGGTTTCTGAAAAATCGGTAAAAGATAGAATGAATCGTCAGCTTGATAGAGAAGATCGATTAAAATTTGCCGATTATATTATTGATAATTCTGGTGCTGAATTGATAATTCCTCAGGTTCAAAAAATTATTTCTGATTTAAGTTAAATACACGATGTATTCATTTTATAACAGACATGATGTCAGAAAAAGTGACATCATTGTGTCATATTTTCCTTAAAAGGAGGGAAAAAGTGTTTTTAAAACCTAGTGGCATTATAATTGAACAGTGACAAATGCTTGAAGTAGATGTTATAAATAGCAGTATACTATTTGAGCAATTAAAGAGAAGAAGAACAAGAAAAAACAAATAAAATGGGTAAAATTATTGGAATAGACTTAGGGACGACCAATTCTTGCGTTTCAGTGATGGAGGGTAATGAGCCGGTTGTGATTTCCAACAGTGAAGGAAAAAGAACAACACCTTCAGTAGTAGCATTTGTAGAAGGTGGAGAAAGGAAAGTTGGCGATCCTGCAAAGCGTCAAGCGATTACAAATCCAACAAAAACCATCTATTCAATCAAGAGATTCATGGGCAATAAGTTCAGTGAATGCACAAAAGAAATTGATCGGGTGCCTTACAAGGTGGTAAAAGGAGATAACGATACTCCAAGAGTTGAAATTGACGATCGAAAATATACTCCGCAAGAAATTTCTGCAATGGTACTTCAGAAAATGAAGAAAACAGCAGAGGATTTTCTAGGACAAGAAGTAACAGAGGCAGTAATTACTGTTCCTGCTTATTTCAATGATTCCCAAAGGCAAGCAACCAAGGAAGCTGGTGAAATTGCTGGATTAGAGGTAAAACGAATCATTAATGAGCCAACAGCAGCTGCTTTGGCTTATGGAATGGACAAAAAGAATGTGGACCAAAAAATAGTTGTTTTTGATTTTGGTGGTGGTACGCACGATGTTTCAATTCTTGAATTAGGTGATGGTGTATTTGAAGTTTTAGCGACTGATGGAGACACTCACCTTGGAGGTGACGACGTAGATGAGAAGATTATACAGTGGCTTGCTGATGAGTTCAAAAAAGACGAAGGACTGGACTTAAGAAAAGATCCAATGGCTTTACAAAGGCTAAAAGAAGCTGCGGAAAAAGCTAAAATTGAATTATCGTCAACTTCATCGACAGAGATTAATTTACCATACATTATGCCGGTTGATGGTGTACCTAAGCACTTGGTTAGGACATTGTCGAAAGCTATTTTTGAGCAATTGATAGGTGATTTAGTAAAACGTACTATCGAACCATGTAAAACGGCATTGAAAAATTCAGGATTAGCTACTTCTGATATTGATGAAGTGATTTTAGTTGGTGGTTCTACTCGTATCCCAGCTATACAGGAAGCAGTTGAGAAATTCTTTGGAAAAGCGCCTTCAAAAGGTGTTAATCCGGATGAAGTTGTTTCGGTAGGGGCGGCTATTCAAGGTGGCGTTCTGACTGGGGAAGTGAAGGATGTGTTATTGTTAGATGTAACTCCGTTATCTCTTGGTATTGAAACAATGGGTGGTGTATTTACTAAGTTGATTGATGCTAACACAACTATTCCAACCAACAAGTCTCAGGTGTTTTCGACAGCTGCAGACAATCAACCTTCGGTAGAAATCCATGTGCTTCAAGGTGAGCGGACAATGGCTACAGATAATAGAACCATAGGGAGATTTCAACTTTCGGATATTCCTCCATCACCTAGAGGAATTCCTCAAATTGAAGTGAGTTTTGATATTGATGCGAATGGAATTATTCAAGTTAAAGCTACAGATAAAGCAACTGGTAAGGAACAGAACATTAGAATTGAGGCTTCATCAGGCCTTAGTGATGATGAAATTGAAAAAATGAAGCAAGAGGCTGAGGCTAATGCTGATTCAGATGCTAAATTAAAAGAGGAAATTGATAAGTTGAACCAGGCAGATGCACTAATCTTTCAAACTGAAAAAAGTCTGAAGGAATATGGTGATAAGCTTCCAGAAGATAAGAAAGCGCCTATTGAAGAGGCCTTATCGGAGCTTAAAACTGCACACGAGGCTAAGGATTTCGAAGGCATTGATACTTCAATGGAAAAGTTAAATACGGTTTTTCAGGCGGCAAGTCAGGAGATGTATCAACAAACTGGAGATCAGCCAGGAGGCGAAGCAGACAGTGCACCTGAAGAAGGAGGTTCAAAATCCAACGAAGAGGAAGTTACTGATGTAGATTTCGAAGAAGTTTAAGCAGCGTTTTTAAATACATTCAAGCCCAGCAACTTTACAGTGTGCTGGGCTTTTTTTTGTCTTCAGAATCCGATTCTTTTGAAGTGATAGTAATGGATACGTGTCTATTTGCTTAGCACCAGAAACAGTTCGCCAAATTCACACCAAAACGAATCAATTGCCAATAATCTAGACTCAAAAAAAGTGAAAACTTCGTGCCAGTCATTCTTGTTATAGAGATTAACGCCATTTCGAGTTTTTGAAACACGCATTATCTGCTGTCCAGTTTCTGTATTTGCCAATGGATCCCACTCCCATTCCTCACATACTTGAGAATGGAATACTGTTTTTAGCTGAAGAAATTGCTCTAGAAAAAGTTCACGTATCCCTGCATCTTTATGCTGAAATTCAATTGAAATAATGGCTTTTTTATGGTCACAATTTAATCGAATATAAATATCATTCACGCCGGTCTTGTAATTAGACCAATTCACTTTCTTTCCTGAAGCAGAACGATGTTTTGCGGTCATGAATTTTCCAAAGGATATCCAGAAAAGTGATTTGTGTTCGCGTCGTTCTTCTTTTGAAAACATGAAGCTAAGTTAACCTTGTCAGGGTTATATAAGGCATGTGCAAGAGATTATTACTCCCATTTCGTTAGTCAATAATTTGTAAATTAATTCAGTGACTATTTGGCAAAACTATCCGCTCATACGTTTATTGTTCCCATTCTTGATGGGGATTATCTATGGCATATATACAGGAGCAAGTTCAATAATGTGGGGTTGGACAGCACTTTTTTTATTTTTTGTATTACTACTATTAACAAGAACCAGGCTCGCTACACATCTGCGTCTAAATTGGATTTTCGGGTTAACTTCCAATGTTGCATTTTTTTGTGTTGCTGTTGCGCTTGTAATAGGAAATACAACAAAATTCCAATTAGATTATCACGAAAAATTTGAAGAAAAAACGGAATGGTTAATTGCCCGAGTGAACTCAGATCCAATTGAAAAAGAAAAGTCTTATCAAATAAAGCTCGGTATTCAAGGTGTGTGGTACGATAGTGCTTTTAAGAATGCAAATGGTCAAGTTGTCGCATATTTCGAGAGGGATACAGCTGCTATTTTTAATTTGAATTACGGACAGCTTATCGCGGTTCGGCCCGTTTTTAAAAGCATTCAAGAACCTAAAAACCCTAGTCAGTTCAATTATAAAAAATACATGCGTTTTCAAGGAATCTATGAATCTGGATACGTGAAGTCACATAATTACATTGATTTAAACGTCAATACGGGTGCTTTTTTGTTTCAGTTTGCAATAAGTCTCAGAAAAAGATTCCTTTCAATGCTACAAAAAAGTGGCATAGGACAAAGTCAGCTAGGTGTGGCATCCGCCTTGATTCTTGGACAAAAAGAACACTTAGACCCTAAAACCATTCAATCTTATGCAAGTGCAGGCGCCATCCATGTTTTAGCCGTGTCGGGCTTGCATGTAGGGATTCTGTATTTAGTGCTAGATTTTCTTTTGCAATGGCTTGGAAAGCGGAATAGGGGTAGTTTCATCAAAACCATCTTATTGTTATTGATTCTTTGGTTCTATGCTTTACTTACCGGTTTAAGCCCATCGGTGTTGAGGGCGACAACGATGTTTTCATTTGTAATCATAGCCTCTGGAGTAAATCGAAAAAGCAACATATATAACACGCTCGCTGCTTCTGTTTTTTTCTTGCTAATTATAGATCCATTTCTCCTTCTTCAAGTAGGGTTTCAGTTATCATACCTTGCTGTAATTGGTATAATTTATTTGCAGCCAAAGATCTACCAAAAACTTCATTTTAAAAATCAACTATTGAATTACATATGGAAGATATCATCGGTTTCAATTGCAGCCCAAATCGCTACTTTCCCTCTTTGCTTATTGTATTTTCACCAGTTCCCAATTTATTTTCTTTTATCGAATTTGGTCGTTATACCGTTAGCTGGTATCATCCTTACATTAGGTCTTTTAGTTATTGCGACTGGAGCAGTTTCCTTTATCTCGGGCATCTTTGGTTTCGTGCTTAATGGTACAATTTGGATATTGAATACAATTATCATGTCAATACATTTTTTACCCTACAATGTAATTGAAGGAGTCCATATTTCTGGATTTGAATGCTTGTTGATTTATCTCTTGATTATTCTGTTAATTGTTATGATGGAAAAGAAGAAACTGGTGCTAATGTATTTGAGCCTATTGGTAATGATAGGTATTCTTAGCCTAGATTTATTGGAGGATGTAAATTTGAGGAAGCACAATAAGTTGTGCTTTTATAGTACTAATGGAATACTGGCTTTAGATTGCATTTCAGGCAATGAACATGTTTTTCTTACAGACTCGTTGTTTTATCAGAATCAAAAAGCAATGAACTTTCTTTTAAAAAATAATTGGCACAACCTTGATCTAAAACCGGAATATTTCGTTGATTTCAGAGCTAATGCAACAATAGAAAAAATACCATTCAGTAAGCATAATTCTTTGGTTCAATTTAGAGGTTGTTTGGTATATTTTCTTTGTAAAGGAAATGTAGAAATACCGAATCAACCGATTGATGTGTTGTACGTAGAGGACTTTCAATTGTTTATGGATCAAAAAAGAAACATCCGTGCGAAAAAGATTGTATTTAGTGCTGATATTCGGGAGTGGGAATT
>CAJQPO010000008.1 GCA_905480225.1 uncultured Flavobacteriales bacterium
CATGTATACTTAGAAGAGGAAGAATATGGTGGGTTGATTCCTAATAATTATGTATATATCCCACAACACGATAGGCATGATATGTACTCATTTTGTGCAGCGTCCTGTGTATTCTATGATAGGTTGGTAAAGAATGGCTGATCAAATTGTTGATTCTAGAATATTAGTTAATGACGCAGAGGCAACTACGGGTTGGGTAGATTTGTCAGGCACTGGACAAGGAAATCTTGATAATGAGGTTTTCATTGAGGGAGCAAATTCAGTCGGTGAATATGTTACTAACTCAATTAATGGTGAGTTGTATAACTTTACTACTGCCACAGACCTGTCAAACAATGTATTTTATATATGGATTAACTCTACAGTTGTTCCATTTTTAAATACAAAAGCTGCAGGCGGATTTAGAATTAGATTTGCCGGAGCCACAATAGGAAACTTTTTTGAAGTATATGTTGGTGGTAAGGATTCTTGGCCGACTGCTATTAATGGTGGTTGGGTTCAATTTGTTGTTGACATCGAAGAGGCCGCGGCCAATCCAGATAATTCAAACACACCCCCAGCAACTACAGCAATTCAATATGTTGGATGGGCGGCAATTACAGACGGAACTATGCCTCGAATGCTTGACAATGTGTGGGTTGATGCCGTCTGGCGTCTCCCAAAAGGCCAGCCCGGAATTATTGTTGAGGGTCAGAATGGGGGAACTGACCCGTGGACATCAGAAGATATTTTCGCCGAACTTGGAACCGCACCGGGCACATTCTTACCATCAGCTGGCGGATCTTATAAAATTAACACACCAATTCAATTTGGACAAACTGCTTCGGTCAATACTGTGTTCGAAGACACAAACAAAGTTTGGTTATGGGATGATCAAGAATTTTTGGCCGACGATTTCTATTCATTAATTATGACCGGAAGTTCCGGTGGTTCCACAGAAGTCCGTATTGGAATAACAGGTTCTACTGACGACGATAGAACAGGAACACAGGGATTTGTTATCGCGGCCAACCAAACCGCAAGTGCTGCTAGATGGAATGTTGACGCAGATGATCCTAATGTAGATCTGACCGGATTATATGGTTCTTTGTTTATTCACGGTCAAGATTTTCAATTTGATTATACTACAACGGAAATTATTGGTAACACACTACTCGATTGTACATCTGTCACTGGATCAGAAGGAAGTGATTTTATACGAAATACTGTGGTCGCTGCCAATACTACAGATGGTGCACCCGCATTTATGCAAGTAACATCAATGACCGATATCAAATACTCCACATTTAACTTTAGTGATGGTCATGCTGTGCAGATTGTTGCTCCACTAACATCATCACAAACCTCAAAAGGAAATATATTTACTGGATATGGTGGTAATGATACAAGCGATGCTGCAGTATTTAATACACAAGTTGGAAGTCCAATAACAGCTAGTATTACAGAGGGAGGATCGGTATTTAGCGTTACTCGTTCTGTAGATTTAAAAGCCGCGGCATCATTTACATATACAGTGCAAGGATCTAAATCTGGATCTGAAATTAGATTTGTATCAACTAGTGGAATTGAAATTCCCAATAGTGGTCAAGAAAGTAATGATGGTATAACTGATTATGTATACGCGTATGAATATCCCGGCTATGATCAAGATTTCTTTGTAGTTGTTCATGCCCTTGACTATGAATATTTTATTAAAGAAAACGAAACATTATCTAATGATAACCAAAGTTTATCGATACAACAAACCTTTGATAGAAACTACGAAAATCCAGAATGATTTATATTATCTAACACACTATTTATACTATAGTAACTTTATTTGGTGACTAACTATGAGCGATTTTTTAGTATATACCGACAAATCAACAGATTTTGATTTTCGGGTTGAGGTAGAAGGAGCATCTCTTTCCGAAGCAAAAGCTAGGTTGATTTTGTCTGGTGAAAAAACAAATTATATTTTAGAGGGGACCGTAGAACACGACGGATCTGCTCATATTGAAATTCCAAAACTAAAAGGGTTGCTAGAAGATAGTTCAGTAGGATCAATGGAATTGGAAGTCATTGTTGAAGATGCATATTTCAATCCTTGGTCTGGAACATATAAAACAACAGCATCCAAGAAAGTCACCGTAAATGAAATTACACAACAAAAAACTCCAAGTAAACCTGCTATGGTGGTCACGGTCAAGGAAAACAAATCTCCATATGACAAAAAGATTGACCGAATTGTAGACAGCTTACAAGAGCAAAATATTACTTCCAAAAATATTCTTTCAAATCAACATAAGAAATATTTATATTCATTAATGGAAGTAACATTTAGAAAACAACTTAAAGACCTTGACAGTCAAGTTATTATTACAGATATTATAAATACAATGTGAGGAGCATAGAATGCCAAAAATTATTGACCCAGACAATTTAACCACCGGAACTAGTGTATTTTGGTCCACGGGATCTGTTTCTACTAGAACAATCGGAATTTCTTCTAGTTTAGATTCCGTAGGAAGTTTAGTACCTCCATTAGAATCTGGATCTGATTCTGGCGTGTCATTCCAAACATTATATTCTTTCGCCAAGGAAGAATGGAAAAGTGATGATACGTTAATCAGAATTCCATTTCCCTTCGTTTCTATTACGAAGAACCAGTTCGACGTTATTAACTTCTGGGATTTTAATGATGACTCAACACGTTACTTAGTAAGAGATGCTGGTTGGTCTGTTATCTCTGGGTCAGTAACTACAC
>CAJQPO010000009.1 GCA_905480225.1 uncultured Flavobacteriales bacterium
TTATATTCTGAATGACATTTCCATTTAGAGTTACGGAGTTCGCACCAGAAGTAAATAGTCCGCCTTTGTTGGTCCAGTTTCCACCGATATTAATTCTGCTTACACCTGTTTGGTTTAACGCACTTCCATCCGCAAGTTCTACGTGGTGAAATTGCCAAGCTCCGTTGTTAAGCAACGTGTGATCTCCTTCGAATACAACTGTGCCGCCAGTACAAGAGATAATCCCATCATTTTGAAGAGAACTGGTCGATTGAAATCGAATGGTGCTATTACCGGTCTGTGTTAATTGGTCTTGGGCTGAAAGCGTTAGATTATCTTGAAAAATAACTTCACCACCCGAAACTTTAATGTCTAGTTTTCCTGCCCCAGCTTTAATTGCTACCTCTTCTGCTAAAGTTAGTGTTCCTCCTGAAACATGAATTAAAGTACTATCATCTGTTTGGTTCTTGAATTGCGTTGGGCCAAGATTTAGTAGTGTTCCTCCAGAAATATTTAAGGTTGCATTGTTGATTCCTGCTAGCCTTACCATCAATCTCCAAAGTTCGGACATCACCATTATTAATGATAAATGTGCCTCCAGCCATATCAAAGGTTCCATTGCGATTAGTATTGCATTTAATTTTTAATTTCCCTTTATTGTTTCGGTCCGTGTTTATTATGACTGTACTCGAACCAGTGGTTTCATTCATTGTAAAGTTGGCCTCGTCAATTTCCAAATCCTTTTCGATAAATATAGTGCCACCTGATAGTAGTATTGACGCACCCTTTTTGGCTTTTAACTTTTTGTCTGCAACAATTGAAAGGAACCCAGCATTATCTATGGTTAGAGAAGAAGTATATCCAACGGCATTATCATTGTCGATATTAAAATCTTTTCCAGCAACAATAAGTTGCGCCGTGCTTCCCGTAATTCGCAATTTACCGCCATTTAAAATGTCTACTTTCTTGGGAATGAATGAGCTCAATGCAGAAATAATGGGGTGAGCTTTCGCTCCTGAATAATTAGACGTGCTGTCTATTTCAATTTCTTCTCCGTTACCAGGTACTGATCCAGATAGCCAATTTGCACCATTTTCCCATTCTGCATCTACATTTCCTGTCCAAACTTGTCCGGAACAAAGCAATGTGGAGATTAAAAGCGATAATAAAAAAGCAAATTTCAAATTCATGCAATTCGTTTTGGTTAAAACGCAACAAGTTCCAGAAATAGTAGCTTATTGAAGGGGAGTAATTCGTTTGTCAGTGGCGTTACAATTAATTTTTTTCAGCTTCAATAATCTTATTTAGTAAACTTGTGCGTGCAAATATCGACAAAAAGATACCTTTAACCAAGCATTATTTGGTATTTGTCGAAATAAGACAAAAAAACGAAACTTTATTTCAAGGGTTTAAGGGCGGCCTAATTCCAAACTTTTGTTCCTTCCGTGCAGTTCGTGCAGATGTCAATTTCATGACGAGACTTTAATATGGAGTTACGAAATTCGAAATATTTTGGGGATAACCAAACATCGCTAAAAGCGTCAATTTTCAAATCTCCAAGCTGGTGTTTGGCATTTTTATCAAAGCAACAGGGTACAATTAATCCATCCCAAGTAATCACACAAGAATGCCACATTCTCCAACAATGATTAGATAATTCGTTTTTTATCACGTATGTTCCATTGTCTTGTTTCTTGTAACGTGAATATTTGTCAATAGATGGAATTAAGGGGTGTCCATTGACATAGTCATAGATTTGTGCAGTTTTAAATTTTATTTCATCAACTCCAATTTCTTTGGCAAGCAGTTTTGCATCGTTGATTTGGTGTTCATTTGGGGCAACTACTAAAAACTGAAAAACGATTCTAGGATGATTCACGTTTAGTTTCTTTTTCCATTTGACAAGTTCCTTGGTTCCATTTAGGACCTTGTCAAGCTGGCCATTTATGCGGTATTTCTCGTAAATTTCTTGGGTCGTTCCATCTAAGGAAATAACCAATTTGTCTAACCCCGATTCAATTGTTTTAATGGCGTTTTCTTCGTCTAAAAAATGTGCATTAGTTGATGTTGCGGTATAGATCTTTCGCTCGTGAGCTACTTTTACCATTTCTAAAAAACCAGGATTAATAAACGGCTCACCTTGAAAGTAAAAAGTAAGATAAATTAGATCTTTTTCTATTTCTGAAATTATCTTGTCAAAAAAAGCAGGCTTCAAGTTACCCGTGTTTCTATCAAATTTCCTCAATCCACTTGGACATTCTGGACAGCCTAAGTTACAAGCTGTTGTCGGTTCGATAGATAGGGCAAATGGATTTGCTGTTAGACTTGCAATGCCTTTGTTTTTAGAGCGATGATAACTGTTCCATATGGACCAAACGTTTTTCAGTTTACGGTAATTCAAGTACCTAAACGTATCTATGTTAGACGAAAATCGACTCAATTGAACAAATATTTAGGGTTTTAACATTTTTTTTAAATCGTTGCCAATAATTGCTAAGATAAGTGTTCATCTTGGTTTAAGAGTGGATATCTTTTGGTAGTTATTCGATTTAATTTTCTACTACGTACAGTTTATACTAATTTAGCCACCCTAAATGAATTCATAAAGGTAATTACCATCATGTGGGCAGCTATTTCAAGAATTATTCTTAGATACAGGGTTATAATTATTATCCTGCTACTTGCTCTTACGGCGTTGATGGTCCATTTTAGCCAGTCTGTAGGGCTGGATTACAACTTCGCTAAGCTATTACCAGAGAACGACCAAGCCAATATAGATCATGTTTCTTTCCGTGAAGATTTTGGGCAGGATGGAAGTGTTATTGTAATTGGAACAAAAGATTCTTTAATGTTTAAGGATACTGCTCATTTCAATAATTGGTGGAGAATGAGTGACGACCTTAGTCGGATTAAAGTGTATTCTGAAAATGATAACGGAGTGAAAACTCCTCTTCCTGTTATTGATTCGGTTTTTTCAACTGCACATTTATATGATATTGTCAAAAACAAAGAACAAAAATCTTTTGAGTTTAAACCACTGCTAAAGCGGTTGCCGGATAGTAATGAAGAGCTAGACTCGATTCACCAAGAAATAAAAAGGCTCAAGTTCTATGAAAACATTGTCTATTTAAAAGAGCTGGATATCCATGTGATGATGATTTTTGTCAATCCCACTATTTTTGACTCCGACGCTCGTGGGTCGATGGTTAATGATTTGGTTGCAATGGCGGAATCTTATTCCCCAATTTTTGGCGATCTGTATTATTCCGGATTGCCCTTTATTCGGGCGACAAATATGGAGAAAGTTAGGGCAGAGCTTAAACTCTTTGTTGGATTGGCGATGTTGGTGACTTCTTTGCTGCTTTGGCTGTTTTTTCGATCATTAAAAGTCGTTATAGTTTCGTTGACAGTTGTAGGGTTTGGAGTAATATTTTCGTTTGGAATTATTGGAGCATTTGGGTATAAAATGAGTGTGTTGATGGGTTTAATTCCTCCCCTGATTATTGTGATAGGAATACCGAACTGCATATACTTGATCAATAAGTATCAACAAGAGTTTAGGTCCCACGGGAATAAGGCTAGGGCGCTTTCACGAGTCATTCAAAAGATTGGTAATGCTACATTTATGACGAATGCGACTACTGCAATGGGTTTTGCCACTTTTATTTTTACGCACAGTGAAATCATGCAAAAGTTTGGGGTAATTGCCTCGATATGTATTATAACGGTTTTTTTCCTTGCGATTATTATTGTGCCCATCATGTACAGCTTTCTGAAGCCGCCTTCGACCAAGCACGTTAAACATCTTGATCGTCGATGGCTTTTTGCGGTCGTAGACCGATTGGTTATATGGGCTACTCGTCATCGACCAAAAGTTTACCTGGTTACTTTAACGGTATTAATTGTTGGAGGAATTGGTATCTCTAAGATGAGAATTTCTGGAAATGTTGTTGATGATTTGCCCAAGGGTGATGCGGTCAGAACTGATTTGGAATTTTTTGAAAGAAGTTTTAATGGCGTTATGCCATTCGAATTGGTCATTGAAGCAAAAAATACAAGAAGGCTTTTTTCACCAAAAGTCTTAACAAAAGTTGAATCTGTTCAAAAGCATTTAAAAAAAGAACCGCAGCTTTCTCGCTCTGTTTCAGTCGTTGATGCGATTAAATTTTTAAATCAATCTTATTTTAAAGGGCGGGCTGAAAAATATGAGTTACCTAATATTCGATTGTTAAGTAGGTTGAAAACTCATATTGACAATTCTGAAATGGCCACAAATTTGAATAACGGATTCATCAGTGCCGATAGCACTAAACTTCGCGTATCTATGCAAGTTGCAGATATCGGAACAAGAGAAATGGACACGTTATTGAATCGTGCACGAAAAGACATAGACTCGATACTGAATCCCAACAAATTATTTTACAATGCTGCGATAACTAAAATTGGAACGATTAAGGGTAAGGCAAAAGACAACTTTCTTCTTGAGTTTTACAAAAGGTTTCCAGAAGCAAAAAGTGATATTGAAATTGAATTGATTGCTGCGGTAAAAAATACGAAGAGAGGTAAGATACTAACAGAGGATATTATAAAACCAGAGGTAAAAGATTTACAAAAGACCAAGTTGGATAAAGCAATGGCTCAAGGAATTACGGTTGACTCTAGTCGTTTAGTTAGATGCGAGAATAATGACCACGTCAATTTTATTTTTGATAGCATCGGTAAATTATCATTGACAAATGCAGCGTATCACAAGATAGCTGATTCGGTATTGAACCGTGAGATAAAGGATCGAGAGTTTGTTTTGCAGAATATTAACGTACTTCAAGGGTTAAGGAAATCAAATTTTATTGATGATTTTCTCATTAATCATCCTGAATCAAGCGAGTTATTGAAAGCTCGTTTGGGCGAGATTAGTTTAGAAATGGAAAATAATTTTTTTGAAAATAAAGATTACATGTTGTCGTTTCATAGCCAGTCTGATTTCATTTCAATTTTTCGGAAGGCAGTTGAAAAGAATATCTTAGATTTTAGTATCACTGGTACAAGTATTGTTTTTACAAAAGGCACGAGCTATTTAGTCAATAATCTCTTTATTAGTCTAGTGATTGCAATTATTATCATCGCTATTTTAATGGCTGTTCTTTTCAGATCCATTCGGATGGTATTCGTTTCTTTACTCCCTAATCTGATTCCTTTAATCGTGACTGCAGCAATCATGGGCTTTTTTAATGTACCGATTAAGCCATCAACCATCTTAGTCTTTAGTATCGCCTTTGGTATATCTGTGGATGATACGATTCATTTTTTAGCGAAATACAGACAAGAGCTTAAAAATCAAAGCTGGGACATTCGAGGCTCTGTTATTAATGCAATCAGGGAAACCGGGGTGAGTATGATCTATACGTCAATTGTTTTATTTTTTGGCTTTGGAATTTTTTGCACTTCTAATTTTGGAGGCACTCAAGCCCTCGGTATTTTAGTTTCAGTTACATTACTTGTAGCGATGTTGGCTAATCTCGTTTTATTGCCTTCATTACTTTTATCTTTAGAAAAACGAATTACTACTAAGGCCTTCAAAGAACCGTTGTTAGAACTTCTTGACGAAGAAGAAGATATTGAATTGGAACGATTAGCCTTGGAAAAAGCGGATAAATTATGAAAGGAATAATATTGGCTGGCGGTTCAGGAACCAGGCTACATCCACTAACTCTCGCTGTTAGCAAACAGCTTTTACCAGTATACAACAAGCCTATGATTTATTATCCCCTCGCTACATTAATGAGCGGAGGGATTCAAGATATTTTAATCATTACTACCCCGCACGATAGGGAGCAATTTGAAAAATTGTTAGGTGATGGCTCAAGAGTTGGATGTAGTTTTACCTATGAAACTCAATACGAGCCAAACGGTCTAGCACAGGCATTTGTGATTGGTGAAGAGTTTATCGGCTCTGATAGTGTCGCTCTTATTTTAGGAGACAATATTTTTTTTGGTAATGGCATGGGCAGATTGCTCAGGGGAAATATGAATCCAGAAGGAGGAATTATTTACGCGTATCATGTTCAGGATCCAGAACGGTATGGAGTAGTGGAATTTGATGGGGAAAGAAAGGCAATTTCAATTGAAGAAAAACCAAATAGTCCGAAATCTAACTTTGCTGTTCCAGGATTGTACTTCTACGACAATTCAGTTGTTGAAATTGCGAAAAATCTTCAGCCAAGTGATCGGGGGGAATATGAAATTACGGATGTGAACAAAGAATATTTAAGAAGAGGCGAATTAAAGGTTTCAATTTTAGACAGGGGAACAGCCTGGTTAGATACGGGAACTTTTAAATCTCTGATGCAAGCATCTCATTTTGTTCAAACCATTGAAGAACGACAAGGACTTGGAATTGGCTGTATTGAAGCAGTCGCTCATGCTAGGGGATACATTTCTGATTCGCAGTTGAAGGAACTGGCACAACCACTTTTGAAAAGTGGTTACGGTGATTATTTAATGACAATTCTTGGCAAGTAAAATGAGAGAGATAACAGATTACCAGCGACAAATTGCACAAGCTGTTGAGCAATTTATTGCTAACAATAAAGAAGAATCGCTGTATGCACCTGTTAACTATATTCTGTCCATAGGGGGCAAACGAACCCGCCCGGCTTTACTTCTTATGGCTACCGATCTCTTTGATGGTGATTCAAATGAAGCAATTAATTGCGCATTGGCGGTAGAAGTATTCCATAATTTCACCTTGTTGCACGATGACATTATGGATCACGCGCCATTAAGAAGAGGAAACGTAACTGTTCATGAAAGATGGGGAATTAATGAGGCAATTCTTTCTGGTGACGTTATGATGGTTCAGGCAGTGCAATTAATGATGCAATGTCCGGATGGAGTTTTAAGAGATGTCTTGGAAGTATTTAATGTCACTGCAGTTGAGGTCTGCGAAGGGCAACAGATGGATATGGATTTCGAAAAAAGGAGTGACGTATCTATTGCTGAGTATATTAAAATGATTGAATTAAAAACTTCTGCCTTGCTGGCGGGTGCCATGAAAATTGGGGCACTTATAGGCGGGGCTACAAAAGTTGATGCAGAGTTGATTTATGAATTTGGCAGAAACCTGGGTATTTCGTTTCAAATCAAGGACGACATTCTAGATGTGTATGGTGATCAGGAGAAATTTGGGAAACAAGTTGGGGGAGACATTATTGAAAATAAGAAAACCTATTTAATGCTAAATGCACTTGCGTTAGCCGAAGGAAATATAAAAGAATCTTTAGTTGAGTGGATCAGTAAAGAAAAATTCGAGGCCGCCACAAAAGTAAGCGCGGTAAAGGAGATTTATAATACTCTCGAAGTGCGTGAACATACGGAGGCAGTAATGAACAAATATTATGAGTCAGCAATTTCTAATTTACGTGCAATGTCACTGTCTGAGGAAAAAAAGGCGCCGCTCTTTACACTTGCGAGACAATTATTTGAAAGAGAGGATTAAAAAATCTATTTATTGCTGTAAATGGCGGCAAGAGCTTTCTGTAAATTGGTGTGGGTGAATTCAAATCCAGTTGCTTTTATTTTAGCGTTTGAAGCTTTAACGCCTCCTAGTAGGATTATACTCATTTCACCAAATATTGATTTGATTATGGATGCGGGTACTTTGGGCACAAACACCCGCTTTTTTAGCACCTTGGCTAAGGTTTTTGTGAAATCTGCGTTATTCACAAATTCATCGGAAACAGCGTTGTAAGGACCAGATAAGTCATTTTTTATTACATGAAGATAAATTCGACACAGGTCTTCGTGATGAATCCATGGCATCCATTGCTTCCCTGTCCCAATTGGTGAACCAAAATTTAGTTTTACGATACCCGCTATTTTATTCAGTGCACCCCCGTGTTTATCTAAAACAGCACTTGTACGTATTTGAGAAACGGAGCAATAGTCTTCTAACGCAAGGGATGCTTTTTCCCAATGAAAAACAAGTCGAGACAAAAAGGAATCATCACCGGCCGAATTTTCATCTTGAACGACTTCTTTATTTGAAGGGTAATAGTTTATTCCTGAAGAAGTAATGAATGATTTCAACGGGATTTTATTTTCACGGACGTATTTGCATAAAAATGTTGAAGAGTCTACTCTGGACTCAATTAATATTTTCTTTCGTTTGAATGTCCATCTTTCATCAGCAATACCCGCACCTGCGAGATGAATTAAGTAGTGGCAATCATCAAGCGCTCCGTTTTCAATGAATTCCTTTTTGTAATCCCACAAAAACACTTTTACATTTCCTTTTGAATTTTTAGTTCTAGACAGATGCACCACATTAAAACCTTCCTTTTTTAAAAGTTTTGTTAGTTGCATTCCCACTAATCCGGAGCCACCAGTTATGACCACTTTTTCTTGTTTCATTCTAAAAAGTTCAATGAGCTCATTGTCAGCAACAATGAAATTCGTAGTCTAAGATCGCATATTATTTAGCTCATAAAAGACATTTTTTTGCAAATAAGGTTTTTAATTTGAAAAGAGATTGTAATCGATTATTTCTCGACGATTACCTTGGTTGTAAATGTAAGAGTATTGTCTTTTTTAAGTTCAAAAAAATAGATGCCAGGTGTGTGATTTTGAAATGAGTACGCTAAAACTGTTCCCTCAAATCCCCCTTGTGCAATTAGGTTTCCTATAGCGTCTGTAAGATAGTATTGATAAGATCCCGGCTCAGTCACTTGCAATTTCACCCAGTCTTTTGTAGGGTTTGGATATACGTTTGATAAAAGACCAGATTGGCGTATGTTTTTTGGTTTTAATGCAATCAGCGTTGGTTGGGTTGTTTTAAAATTGAAGGAGTTCGTATTAGGAATAGTTTTGTCATTATTGTCACGAGGGCCTTGTCTCGAACTTGTTGAGTTGGCGATTTTGGTAGCAGAGGGTTTATTTTTTTGTGGCATTTTTTCTACGCTAGGAATTTTTGTCTTTTCAAAATCTATTCTAGCACCACCCATCATTTCAAAATTTCGTTTTGGCTTTGTAGTGTTTTCTCTGTCAAGAGAAATATCTAGTGTACTAATTGATTTAGTCAGCACTAGGTGATCCATTGTTTTAGGATTAAAATGTTTAGCATTTATCTTGATGGAAACGAGGTTTTGAATTACGGATCCGGCATGAAGTTTCAATGTATATTTACCTGCTGCATTTGAAAGAGCAAATTGGATGAGTTTACCTGCACTAAACACCGATATTTTTGCATTTTGAATTGGATTTAGGTTTGGGTCGTTGATTTGTCCTGAAAGTATTTTTGATGTTTGGTTTGATGCGTTGATTTCTATCGGTTCTAAAATCATTTCACCTTTTAGCGTGAAATCATTTTGAGAATGAAGGGTGTCATTTATTCCGGTTATTGCTAAAATAGAAGCTGCTATTTTCGTTAATTTCGCAGTTGTTTTTTTGGGACTGTGAATTTGTTCTGAAAGAAATTTGCCACACGTGTTTTCCTTTGAATTCTCCAAGTGTGTAATAATCTCTTTTCTTGAAGTTTTTGTAAAATCAATAACCACTTTGTTGCAAACTGCACAATGTCGCCCTTTTTCATTGGGAGTCATGTGATTCCAATTTTCGTGACATGGTTCAGGAATCGTGATTAGCTTATTTGTATTGTGTACTTTATGATCGCCTGGTTTTTGCATCTGATGAATTTTTAAATTTCGGATTCTGTTGAAAAGCAGTACATGTCTAAATCAAAAGCGTTCAACGGGATTAACCATAGGTCTGTGTGGGAATTGGAGCCAAGAACGACTTTGGTGATTTTATTGATTCGTGTTGTGCTTTTTCATTTAAAAAAACAGTCGATATTAGAGGTGTGAAAGCAATTGGAATAAAGCTAATTCTTCCTGTACTTGTCTTATTGGTAGCCGGGCATCAGTATTACACAGCTAAAAATCATAGCTTATCTAAGTGGAAGGGTGGAGGATTTGGGATGTATTCTGAACTACATTTTGGAGCTAGGGATATCTGGGTTCAATCTAACTCGGGATTTTACAGCATTTTCTCGGGCCCTGAAAATTATAAATATCGGAGGTATGCTAACAAAGCTAGGATACATCCAAAGTCCGGTGCCATGAATAAACTGGCTGAGTATATAAAAGCAGACCAACGACTAAAAAAAATCAGGATACAAGTATGGGAGCTTGTTTTTGATCCTGAAAATTTTTCATTAACTCGAAATAGATTATTAGATGATGATTATTGAGCGAATCAAAGTCAAGCTGAATTCTTTTCTTACTAAAACTCATTACGAGCAGGTTTGCCTTCTTTTATTTGCATTTCTTGTGGCCTCTTTAACTAAATCTAATTTTTCCTATCACTTCATTAGTGTGCCAATCATGGTAATTGCCATAAGCTCATTATTTATTGAGTTTAATTTAGCCAAGAATAAAGTGTTTTGGTGTGCTGCGCTTTTATTAATCCTAATGACCTTGATTGAAGATTGGACTCTGCCAGCAAATCATGATTACTTACTAATTTATTTTATTCTTGCTGTATTATTGAGCTCATCAAAAAATGGAGAACTATCTGATCATCGAATCGCCTATCATACGATGTGCCTATTTGCCCTAACTTTTTTATTGGCTGGGGTACAGAAGTTATTGTCGCCCCAGTTCATGGATGGTTCTTTTTTAAGTTTTGCCTTTCACACCGATAATTTTAATTCATTTATTTTAAATAAAATCCCTTTTTTAAGCCAAGAGTTTCATGAAAATGAGATTATACTGAAAGAGCTACTTAGTACAGATCCTAATTTAGAAAAAATAGCAGTACTGGGGTATCAGTTGAAAGAGTCTCAACTTATTTTTAAATATGTTTCGTGGGGCGTAGTTGGTATTGAATTTTTAGTTGGAATTTTTGCATTTTTTAAGATGAAATCACAGTTGTTCTTGTGGTTAGTCTTGTTTTTCTTAGTGCTAATTTTCTTTGTCCGTCCTGAGGGATTTATTTGTGTAATGCTTATTTTGGCATGGCCTCATTTACCGAAAAAGAACAGCACATTACAATATGTTTTCTTAACTGTAATTGTTTCGATATTATCCTTGATTATTATGCATAACGCTTATCGATAATTTTCTGAATGATTGTTTATAACAGTCCTTGTTTTTTTAGTCAATCTCAACGAATGGACAATCCGACCGCTTCTAGACTACATTTTGTAGTCAGTAAAACATTAAACGACTCATATTTATAGTCATATGTTGAAAATGAGTGAGTTAAATCTAGCTTGCCTTGAAAATTAAGTTACTTTGGTGTCACACAAGTTTTAGAGAAGAGGCATGGATAAGTTTTCGTATATGAGTAATGCACATGGTTCGTCAATTGAAGAATTGTATGATCAGTATTTAGAAGAAAATAGCTCTGTTGAATACGGTTGGCAAAAGTTTTTCGAGGGTTTTGAATTTGCACGAACAAATTTTGAAGACCATGGCGTAATTCCTGAAAATATGAATAAGGAATTCAAAGTTATTCAGCTAATTAATGGATATAGGAATCGGGGTCATTTATTCACAAAAACGAATCCAGTTCGAGAACGACGCAAATACAAACCCGATTTATCATTAGAAAATTTTGGACTTAGTCAGGATGATTTGAAAACGTCATTTAATGCTGGAGAAGAGGTCGGCTTGGGAGCAGCAAACTTGCAAGAAATTGTCAATCATCTAGAAGAAACTTATTGCCAGAGTATTGGTGTCGAATTCACTTATGTCAGACATCCGGATCGCGTGGATTGGCTAAAAAATAAAATAGAACTTAAAAATCGACTTCAACTAAGTGACGAATCCAAAAAGCACATACTTTTTAAATTAGATCAAGCCAATGGATTTGAGCAGTTTCTACAAAAGAAATTCGTTGGTCAAAAGCGATTTTCCTTAGAAGGCGGAGAGGCCTTAATTCCTGCCTTAGATGCTTTAATAGAGCGCGGCTCGGAGATTGGAGTGGAAAATTACATAATGGGAATGGCTCATCGTGGCCGTTTAAATGTTTTGGCGAATATTTTCAATAAAACATACGATGCTATATTTTCTGAGTTTGAGGGAAAAGAATACGACAATAGCCTATTTGATGGTGATGTAAAATACCACCTTGGTTTTTCTTGTGAAGTTGAATGTGATAGTGGCAAATCTGTGAATATGACGCTTTGTCCTAATCCGTCGCATTTAGAAGCGGTTGACCCTATAGTTGAAGGACTGACACGATCAATAATAGATAATAAACTGAATGGTGATAGCAAGAAGATTGTTCCCATTTTGGTGCATGGGGATGCTGCAGTAGCTGGACAGGGAGTGGTGTATGAAATTGTGCAAATGGCACAACTTGATGGATACAAAACCGGAGGAACAATTCATATTGTCGTAAACAATCAGGTAGGATTTACAACGAACTATTTAGACGGTAGATCGTCAACTTATTGTACTGATGTTGCCAAGACAACTTTGTGTCCGGTGTTTCATGTAAATGGAGATGATGTTGAGGCAGTTGTTCAAACCATGCAAATTGCTTTAGAATATCGTCAAGAATTTAATAGAGATGTTTTTGTAGATCTACTTTGCTATCGGAAGTATGGTCACAATGAAGGAGATGAACCGAAATTCACTCAACCTAAGTTGTATAAGGCAATTGCGAAACATCCGAACCCCAGAGACATATACATGAATAAATTGATTGATGAGGGGGTTATTGAGAAGGAATATGCACAACAAACTTTGAAAGAGTTTGACAATATGCTCCAAGGTCAATTTGACGAGTCGAAAAAGATTAAGAAAGCGAAGGTGACCCATTTTTTGGAAGCAGAATGGTCGCATTTAACTAAAGCTAAATATCCAGGAGTATTAAAGACCCCGAAAACAGCGGTAAATAAAAAATCGCTTATCTCATTAGGAGAGCGTTTAGCAACACTTCCGGAAGGAAAGAAATTTTTTAGGAAATCGGTTAAACTGGCGAATGACCGTCTTAAAATGTTGAAGAATGATGCGTTGGATTGGGGAATGGCTGAAATGATGGCCTATGCCTCATTACTTGTTGAAGGGCATCCCGTCAGAATATCAGGTCAAGATGTTGAAAGAGGAACGTTTTCACATAGACATGCAGTCGTGAAAACAGAGGACTCAGAAGAAGATGTAATTACGTTAAACTTGTTAGACAAGAAACAGGCTAATTTTCAAATTTACAACTCTCTCCTTTCGGAATATGGTGTCTTAGGTTTTGATTATGGTTATGCCTTTGGTACGCCAGATGGATTGACAATTTGGGAAGCGCAATTTGGCGACTTTAATAACGGAGCTCAGATTATTATTGATCAATTCATAAGTGCGGCGGAAGACAAGTGGCACACCATGAATGGACTGGTGATGTTGTTGCCACATGGATATGAAGGAATGGGCTCAGAGCATTCATCAGGACGGTTGGAGCGCTATCTTCAGCTCTGTGCTGAAAACAACATAATTGTAATTAATTGCACCCTTCCGGGAAATCATTATCACGCTTTAAGAAGACAAGTTAAGTGGGAATTTCGAAAACCCATGATCGCATTTACACCGAAAAAATTATTGCGGTATCCAAAAGCAATTTCAACGGTATCAGATTTGGCGAATGGTCAGTTTCAGGAAATCATCGATGACGATAGAGTGTCGCCGAAAAATGTGGATACTGTTGCCTATTGTTCGGGTAAAATTTACTTTGACATCCTCGAAAAAATAGAAGAAATTGGTGGTGCAGATAACATTGCTGTAATTCGATTAGAGCAATTATATCCTTTGCCAGAATATCAATTAAATAACATTGTTAACAAATATTCGAAAGCTAAAAATCACATTTGGGTTCAAGAAGAACCAGCCAACATGGGTGCGTGGAGCTATATTTTAAGAAAATGGAGAACAGTGAGCCTTGAATTAATCTCGAGGCGATCGAGTGGTTCTCCAGCTGCAGGATCACCAAAAGTGCACGAAAGAAGACAAAATGCCTTGATTGAGAAGGTGCTCAAAAATGCCAAACAATTGGCGAAATAGAAATAATTAATAGACGAAAAAGATGTCAGTTCTTGAAATGAAAGTACCCAGTCCGGGCGAGTCAATCTCTGAAGTTGAGATAGCCGAGTGGTTGGTTGACGACGGTGATTACGTAGAAAAAGACCAAGTTATAGCTGAGGTAGATTCAGATAAAGCGACTTTAGAGCTTCCTGCAGAAGAGGCAGGGATAATAACTCTAAAGGCTGAAGTAGGGGATGCTGTTGCTGTTGGTGCTGTGGTTTGCCTAATAGATACGGCAGCAGAGAAGCCTGAGGGATTTGATTCTGAACCGACAGAAGAAAAAGAGGAAGCCAGTGCGGCTGTCGTGCAACCAACTGCAAAAAAGGCAGAATCCGCCCCTAATCCAATGCCTGTTGCAAAAGAGGAAAAGGGATATGCTGCTGGACATCCGTCTGTTGCAGCTAAAAAATTGATAGATGAAAATCAATTGCCCATTCAACAGGTAAAAGGGACGGGTAAAGATGGAAGAATAACGAAACAGGATGTTCTGTCTGCTATGGCTGCGGGATTTTCGTCTGAATCAACATTTGGTTGGGGCGGCACAAGAGATACGGAATCGGTTAAGATGAAGATGTTAAGAAGGAAAATAGCATCTCGATTAGTTGCAGTCAAGAATGAAACGGCTATGCTCACAACTTTTAATGAGGTTGACATGAAGCCAATTATGGACATTCGAAAAAAGTACAAAGAGCGATTTAAAGAAACGCATGCTACAGGCCTAGGTTTTATGTCTTTCTTCACAAAGGCGGTAACAGAAGCCCTGAACTTATTTCCGCAGGTAAATTCCATGATTGATGGTGAAATGATGATTTCGCACAATTATGCAGATATCGGAATTGCGGTAAGCTCCCCAAAGGGTTTAATGGTTCCTGTGGTTCGGAATGCAGAGCAAATGTCGTTGGCAGAGATTGAATCAGAAATCAAGAGATTAGCGATAAAAGCGAGAGATGGCCAAATTGCTCTTGAGGATATGACCGGAGGAACATTTACAATTACCAATGGAGGTGTTTTTGGCTCTATGTTAAGTACGCCCATTATTAATCCACCGCAATCCGCAATTTTAGGTATGCATAACATTGTAGAGCGTCCTGTAGCCATCAACGGTAAAGTGGAAATCAGGCCAATTATGTATGTTGCCCTTTCTTACGACCATAGAATTATTGACGGTAAAGAGTCGGTGAGCTTCTTGGTGAAGGTTAAGGAAATGCTAGAAAATCCAGAGAAGATGATTTTTGGAGCCAAAGATCCAGTGGAAGTGTTGTTGGGTCTGTAATGCAATGAAGTGTCAAATGCGAAAGCATCTTTTTCATTATTTAAACGCGAATTTAAAATGGATAAAGCCCTAATTTTGCTGCCATATTAACTTAAATGTTATTTTTGATTAAGCATAAATCTAACTTAATTGTTTGGTTATGTTTCTTTCTTACCTTTTTGTCGAAAAAAAATGAAGCGTTGCCTATTAGTTTTAATTTTGCAAGGGCCAAACATGAAATTTTTATTAGCATTTATATTAAGTACGTCTTGCCTTATTTTCAATGCGCAAGATGTGAAAGTGCTTCAAAGCGTTTATGATAATATAGGGGTGTCAGGTAGCTTCGGAGCGGTTGGTACATTTTATAATGTAAACGGAATTGAGGCAAGACGCGATCCGTTTTTCTGGCAAACTAATGCTAGTTTGAATATTTCAGCGAAGGGAGTTTCGATTCCGTTTTCTGCTACATTCAGTCAACAACAAAGAAGCTTTACGCAACCATTTAATCAATTTGGATTGAGTCCGGCCTTTAAATCATTTAAAACGCATTTAGGTTTTCGTTCTATGCGTTTCTCAGAATTTTCGTTAAATGGAAATCAATTTTTAGGAGTTGGCGTTGAATACGCTCCTTCGAAAGGATTGGTAAGTGCGAAAGCCCTGGTTGGTCGTTTCGCGAAGGCTGTGGATGGGTATTATTCAGATGGTTTGGTAATAGGAACACCGAGCTATGAACGCTGGGGTTATGGAGCAAATGTCACCATCGGAACTCAAGCAAATAATTTAGGTATTGTATTCTTTAGAGCGAAAGATATGGAGAGTTCGATTACGAACTTTCAGAATGACGCAACAATAAAGCCTGGACAAAATTTGGTTTTCGGTTTTAATACCAAACAGAAAATTGCAAAGCATTGGACTTTTGATGCAGAAATTGACTGGAGTGCTTATACGAATGATACGAGATTGGAGCCTGCTGTTTTAGAAGGCTACTCTTACATCAATAACCTTGGATCATTATTTGAAGCCAATACTTCGAGTTCTCTCAACAAAGCATTGCGTGCCAATCTTAATTATAAGAATAAAAAGTTTACGACCAAATTAGGCTACAGGCGAATTGATCCTGGCTATAAAACAATGGGTTCGGTGTACTTAAATAATGATTTTGAAGATGTTACGGCAAAATTTTCTTTTAAGTTCTTTCAGAATAAAATAGGGTTAAGTACGTCTGGAGGGCTCCAAAGAAACAATTTGGACGATTCTAAATTAGCAGAGATGCTGCGTTTGATTGGATCTATATCGGCGAGTATTGTTCCTAATGAAAAGTGGAATTTTGCTTTAAATTATGCAAATTACAATACGCAAACCCGAATGTCTTTGATATCTACCAGCATTGCAGAAGATACATTGCGATACGCCCAAATTACAAGCAATGCGTCCGTACGAGCAACTCGTAATTTAGTTATTGGCAACAATCGTGGTTCCATATTTGGAATGGCAAATGTGCAAGAAGCAAAAATAAATGGGCAGGTAAATACAGAATTTTATGGTGCAAATTTGGGGGGGAATTACAGCTTTACACAACAGAAGTTAATTCTGGCTTTAAGCCTAAGTGCTAATAAGAATAAAACACCGACAACGGAGATAACCGCATTTGGCCCTAATCTGTCAGTGGGCAAGGCTTTTTCGAAAAATAAGCTGAAGCTAACTGCTGCGGGATCTTATTTAAAATCGCTTTCATTTAACACTAATGCAGGGGTAATTATCAATGCGAAAATAGGAGCGAAGTACGCGCTGAATAAAGCACACTCTTTTTTCGTAAACTCTTCATGGGCAAAGAGATCGGACCCAACGAAAAATTATACAGAAATGATTACTACAATAGGGTATAAATACAATTTTAAGAAAGGATAAGATGAAAAGAATTGTGTTTTTTCTTGTTTTAGGTTTGATTGGTTTGAATACTGGTTTTGGTCAAATAATGCCATCTAATGCTGCCGTTATTTTGAATCCGCCAAGTCCGGTTTTTTTATCGGATTATTACTCCATTGGTTCTAATAGCTTGCAGTGTGTACTCAATTTTACTGATTTTTCCGAACCATCTTGGGATGTGAGGTTAAAGCTCACCATTGAGAGTGCTGATTTGAAAATATCCACGAGTAATAATTTTAAGCCAGTTAGTCCAATTAATGTTTCTCCTGGCGTTCCTTTAACCCTAACGGGGCCCGAATTTTATGAGTGCCTCGCTGTTCAAAATCTAGATCTTCAAGGAATAACTGCTGCTTCTTTAAATCAGAGTGGAAAATTACCTGAGGGACTCTACGAGTTTTGTGTCGAAATTTTAGACTACGAAACGGGCATTCCTTTATCATTACCGGGATGCGCTACCGCCTACTTATTTAGCGAGCCTCCACCTGTATTATTAAAACCTGTCTGTGAAGATGTGGTTTTGCCAAACAATCCTCAGAATATTTATTTTGAGTGGCAAATTGCTGGGGGCGCATCACCCCAAATATCGCTAACCTCATTATATAAATTGTTTGTCTATGAAGTAACAGATGAGAATGTAGATCCTTATTTTGCTGTTCAAAATAACAATGCGTTATTGGTTTATGAGTCAGACTTTATGAATCAAACTTCGCAAACAATGGATTTTACCACTACACTTTTAACGGCAGGTAAAAAATACGTTTGGAGAGTGCGGGCTGTTGACGAAGATGAACAAGATATTTATGGTAACAATGGCCATAGTGAATGGTGCTGGTTTTATTATGGATACCCATCCGACGGAATCCTTGTTTTAAATGCACCTGCTGATGAATTGGTCTTTGGAAAGCTAGATCAAAAAGTTTTTGCTTGGGAGACCAGTGATAAGGCTGTTGCCGGTCAGTCTTTTGACTATACCATTTTTATTTACGAGATGTTAGAAGATCAATCTCCAGAGGAGGCTGTTCAAAACAATGTATCTGTTTTTGATTATACACAACCGGTTACGACCTCAACATACGGCAGTACATATTTGCTGACTGAAACATTAGAACCTGGTAAGCAGTTTGCATGGCAGGTTGTTGCAAACACCGAAGAGCAAGAGGTAGCAAAATCCACCGTACAATCGTTCTACACACCTCCGCTGATTGAAAAATTACTGGCCGGAAGTAATATTTTAGATATCGTTCAACTGAACGGCAACGATTTGAACAATTTGAGTGGAACGTGCAGAATTCCGATGTCACAAGATCCTGAGGATTATGTAGAAGTTGATTTTGAAAATATATCAGTTAATCAAGCGGGTGACTTAAATATTATGATAGGCGGGACGATACTGTTTGATTTAGCAGACTTGGATCCTTTAGAATTGATACCGAATTATGCAGACAATGGATCGGCGTTTTTTAATTATAAACAAGGAAGAGTTACATCAGCTGGAATCTCCTATTACGGCAATATAGAGTGGCCATTGCCCCATCCAACCACCGATCTTGAGGGGTCGAAGGTAAAAACGGTGGATAAGTGGTTCAGTGCGAATTCTAGTTTCCAATTGTCAGGTACAGCACAATTGGCGGAAGGAAACGACTTTGATTTACTCGACCCGATGGATTTTGAAATTAATCTTCTAACGAATTCGCAAATCCAGCTGAGTGCAAATACTTATTCATTGGCACTATTAGGATCGGTATTTGTTAATGATAATGTGAAGACAAATGATGGAAATCAGTACGGATTTTCATTTACGCAACAAGAGCAGTTGAGCTACTTTGAAGTGACCAATCTATTGGGCTCGGCTTCGAATTATTTATTTCCTGTAGACCAATTTAAAATGGCCTTTATGCCGGTTAACGCCACTGTAGATCTGTCAGAGTCAGTTTCTCCTGGAAAACTGAGTATACAGACAGATTGGAAGGGAATCTACTTCCCGAATTTTAAGGTGCGCTTTTTCGCGAGCTCATTTGATGGAAGTAATCAGCTGTCTTTGCCCCAAACGGTTGACAAAATGGAAGACCTGGAGGATGATTTTGAATTTTGGATTCAAGGACAAGGTCTTCATTTGGTATATGATTGGATAATTGACGACCTGGATGAGACTAAATTCAATGATTTTAAAACAGCTTTTGCGGGAAATTTAAATGTTGACAACAGTGAAGTATCTGAAAGTACGGTAGAAGGAAAGATTAAGATTCCATTCGTTGATCTAGACGCGGAATTTACGTTCACAGTCCCTGTTGAAAATCAAGGATTACAATTGGGTTATTTAGATGATGACATAACGATGAGAGATGTGGTTGTCAATCCATTTGGTGGCGAAAATAGGGTAAACATTACCCTCAATAGGGCTGTTTTTGCAGAGAATAATCGACTAGAACTAGAAATTGATGCAGAGCTCCTTGGATTAAACACGACCATTTATGGAATTGAAGATTTCAGAGTATACGGAGATAACAGTATTGGTGTAGGCTCCAAAAACGGATCGAAGAAGCTTAATTCGAGTGTTGCGGGAGATTATAACGGGTACAATGCATTTGTAACGGATGTTGGAGCATCATTGGTTGATGGAAAATATGTGTTTTCATACATTGCCGAAATGGATTTAGGCGACGACGTTGTGGGCGAAGATGGTCCGCCTCTTTTAGCCGTTTCGAGCGTTACATCGGCAGGTGACGATACTGAAATGCCGAGCGGTTCGCAACCTTCTCCTGCAATTGCTGTTCCAGATGTTACTGAATCCAGTGGCGATCAAAAACTGACAAGTGTTGAAATGTTCATAGGAGTTAATAATTCCATTGTAGATATAGAAGGCTATTTAAAATTGAGGTCAGATGATCCAGTATGGGGTAATTCATTTGCGGGTGGAATTAATGGAAAAATTAAAGTGCCTACCGAAATTCAGGCAGGCGCCAATATGATTTTAGGAGATAAAGATGGGCTCAAGTTTTGGTACTTTGATGCCTGGTTTAATGACACAGAAGGAATGGGAATATCCGTAGCTCCATTATTTAATATAACGGCTATGGAAGGACGAATTTACCACCACATGTCTATGTCTGATGGTGCGTTTGCAATTGATCCAGATATTGCTTTTGGAGGTGCGTTGTACTTGCAAATAATTGACCCATCAGGAGGTCAATTATTCGCTTCTGATATTGGCGCTGAACTGGAAGTTTTTGAAGACGGTGAATTCATCCTAAATATGTCGGGAGATGTTTCTGTTATTAATGAGAGTTCTCGAACAGCAGGCGCTGGAGGCATTGCATCTGCGGTAGGTGAACAACTAGCAGAAGCAGCATTGGAGGCAGTCGGCCCATTGTCTTTAACGGTTGATGTAGCTGGAGGAGAACTTACGATAGAGGCAGAAAACTTAAAGGCAGGTTCTATTTCCTATCAAAAAGATGATTTCACCATAGGATTAGGAGCCGATGTTAGTAATTTACCAAGCGTCGATTTTAGTTTTGAGAAAGGGGCAACTAATTTTTCAATTGCGGCAGACGCCGCGGGAAAATTTGATTTAGGTATAGGCTATGATGGAAACAATATTGGACTGGGAATCGATGCCACAAGTGGGGGATATTTAAATGTTGATTTGGGCGGTGCTGCGCTTGCTGCGGAAATTAACAGAATGACGAAAACGGGTAGCCTTAGTTTTTCCTATGGGGAGCAAGCGATTGGAATTGGAGTACAAGAAGATGGAGGTTATCTCAATTTGCAGTTTTCTGAGGATAAATCATTTGCTGCTGGCTATAGTTCCGCGGGTAGCGCTTTTATTGGATTAGAGTACGATGGCAATTCGTTCAACTTATCGGGAGATCAAGGGAGTAAATCGGGAGCTTTAGATATTGGTTTGCCGGATTTTAATTTAGGTTTAGCGGCCAATGTCGAAGAAGCGTCAGCTTCTTTATCAATAGAGGCAGCAGGAACGACTGTTAATATTTCTGGGCAAAAGGATGTGGGTGGAGAATTTCACGTGGCAACAGGTGATGTGAGTGTCGATATTGAAGCGGATATTGAAAATGGGACAGGATCCTTAGGATTCGAATTTGATGGAGGGAACAAAGCTTTTTATGCGGGATTGCAAGAAGGAGGCCAAGGTGCACTGAACTTTAAAAATGGCAATCAGGAATTTGGTATTGCAGGAAATACATCAGGAACAGCTGGAAGTGTTCGCTACAAAGACAACAATGCAGATTTTACAATTGCAGCAGATAAAGACAATCAAACGGGCAGTGTAGACCTCGCTTTCGATAACAAGGAATTAAGCGCTTTGGTATCACCTGATTCTTCAGGTATTCACATAGGTTTTGATGCCATAGAATTAGACGTTGCTTCTAATAATTCGAGCTCAGGCATGATCAGTGTGAAAAGTGGAGCAGACGTTGTAAGGGTAGAAGCAGATTTGGAAGAAAAATCTGGATCATTACTTCTGTCTGATGGTACCAACTCTATTTATGCGGCTGGCAGTGCAAACGCAACAGGAGAAGTAGCTATAACCATTGATAACAATACAGTTGAAGGTTCTTTAACAGAAGATTCTTGTGCGCTCTTTGTAGGTTCGGGAGGTTTTGAATTTAGCGTTAGTGGAAATAAAGAAGGTAGTGGGGTCCTGAGTTTAAAAGACGGAGACATAGAGACGAGATTAGGAGTTAGCATTCCGGAAGAGGCAGGCGAAATTTATGTCGCCAACGGAGAAGATTTCATCCATGTAAAAGGAAACAAGTCTGAAAATAAAGGCCTGATTGATATTAAGCAATCGATGGTGGCTTTCAAGGCAGAATTAGACGATTCATTAACGATGGAGACAGGACCATTTTCATTAACTCGATATTCTGATGGTAATGGTTACATGGAATACTCGGACGGCGGAGATGGCATTGGCGTATACAAGGAGGAGGAGATGCTTGGATTAGGCATAAACTATGATGGCAATGCACTCTTCTTAGCGCATGGATTATCGTCGAGCTATGATTCGGTTTATTTCGATGGACAAGGTCAAAGAGTTTCCGCGAGTATCGAGGATAATTCGGGGAAAGTAGCATTTCAAAACGCATCAATAAGCGTAGCCATGGGAGCCAATACAGATGGTCAAGGTAATATTGCTGTTTCAAGTGGAGATGTTGCCGTTGCTGTTAGTGGCGATATGGACAACAACTCCGGCAGTTTTGAATTTGAAAAAGGAGATTTAAAACTTTCGGGAGGCGCACAAATCAGCGACAAAGCTTTTGATATAGGTTTTGAACAAGGCAACATTATTTCCAATGTTGAGTATGCTCCAAATTTGCAAAAAATGAGCTATGCGCAAACTGGGGATTTTAGCATAGCTGCAGAAAAAGAGAATGATCGATACGAAACCATTTTTTCTAAAGATGGGCATACCGTAAGAGGTACTGTAAGCAATTCACTTAAGGAGATAGAGTACCAGGGTATGGGCGCTGTGGTCATCTTAGGCAATGAAAGAGAATACGTCAGTTATGGAGGACACAGTGTAAGAATTCAAGACAAGAAAGTATATGTGGATGAACAAGAAGTACAAGATTTCTCTAATGTTTCGTTAACCACTGATATAGACTTTTCAAATTTACATTATCCTAATTTGGATTTATCCAGTGTAGACTTCAGTGGGATAGACTTTAGTGGTATAGATATATCAAATATTGATTTTTCTGGATTAGATTTTACGAATATTGATTTATCTAGCATTGATTTTACCGGGGTTGATTTTGGTCAGCTGGATTTGTCAGGAATTGATTTTACCGGAGTTGATTTATCTGGTCTGGACATCTCTGGAATTGATTTTTCAAATTTTAGCTTTAACGGGATTGACTTATCCGGTATAGACTTTACAGGCATCGATTTATCTGGAATCAGTTTAGCTGGATTGGATTTCACGGGCATTGATTTATCCATGATTGATTTATCTACCATTAATTTCACGGGGTTTGATTTTAGTGGTATTGATTTAAGCGGTATAGACCTATCGGCTCTAGGTAATTTTAATATGGCTGATTTGCCAACGTTGGATCTTTCGGGCATCGATTTTTCAGGACTGGATTTTGGAAATGTAGACTTGTCGATGATTGATTTCACAGGAATTAATTTAAGTGGAATCAATTTAGCAGGTCTAAATTTCACAGGCTTTGATTTCGGAAGTATTGATTTATCCATGATTGATTTTACAGGCATTGATTTTTCTGGAATCAGCTTAGCAGGCTTAAATTTTTCAGGCATTGATTTTGGAAATTTGGATTTATCAATGATTAATTTTTCTGGTTTAAGTTTTCCCAATGTTGATTTGTCTGGGATAGATTTTACGGGTATTGATTTAAGCGGCATTGATCTTTCAATGATAGATTTCTCCGGATTCGATTTCTCGGGAATAGATTTATCAGCTTTTGATTTTAGTGGCATTTCATTCCCTTCTATACCAGATGTTAACTGGAGTGAGATTTATCAATTTGACGATATCCAGATTAAGCCATACTTAAATGGTGCCAATAGCAGTATTTCCTTTATAAAAGGGGTGGATTCTGTTCATATCAAATCACTGGACATGGTAGATGGTTCGGTGCTTTGTTTTGTGAGTGGTGAGACAATTGAAATTGAAAAAACAGGTAGCGCTTATCATTTAAGCTACAATGAATACAAAGCATCATTGGAGGATAATAAAGACCTAACCATTTCAAAAGGACCAGCATACCAATTGCATTTAACACCAACAGAGGGATCAATTAATTATGAGAACTATGCTGTTGCCTTGTCTGAGACGGATGGATTTCAATACAATGATGGATTAAATAATGTAGCAATTAATGATGCAGGTATTTCTTTTGGAACTGGAGATAAGCAACTAAGCTACACGAACGATCAGGAATTATTTGTTCAATACGATGTGAATAAAAATTTCAGAATTCACCCTCAAAATGGTTTGGAAGTTAACTACGACGGAAAAGCCTTGGGTATTTCTGCAGAGGAACTTTCGTATGCAGATGAGGGAAGAACGTATGTGATTACACCTAATTCTTTATCGCTTACAGAAGGAGATAAGCAATTGGAGATTAGTGAATCTCGAGCTTACCTTGCCATTGATGGTCAGAATTCATTGGAATATGCAAGTAATACGCTAACTGCAATTCATGCAGACAAGACATTCACATTGTCGACCGAAATGGAAATTTCTTATAGCGACCCGAACAATGCCTTGGCCGTTTCTCAAAGTGGAATGAGCTTATCTGCAGATGGTAAATCAGTAAGCTTGAGTCCTGATGAAATAGAAATTGTACTTGCTAATGATAAGCAGTTAAAAATCAGTAATGATTTGTTGGAATTTAAGTATGAATTAAATGAAATCAAGCTAGGTTCTACGGCGCTGTATTTCAGTGACGGTAGTCAGACCATTGATTTGGGACAGGATCAGCTCATGTTAAGCAAAGACGACAACAGCATCTTTTTGAGCCCTACTGGATTTGGGTTGAATTACGGAGGAGATAAATACCTCAATATTGATAAAGAATCTCAAAAAGTAGATTTTAAATACGACGACATTATTGCTTCATTCAGTAATGGAGAGGCCCTTAGTTTTTCTGATGGAACACGTTCATTTGCGCTTTCTAGTTCTGGTTTAGAAATGGCGGACGGGGATAAATCGATAGCTGTAATTGATGATAACGGACTACCTGGAATACGACTAGAGAGTGGAGCAGATTTATTTGAATTGAGTCAATCTGGATTTGCGTTGGAATATGCTGGTAAACGATATGCTGTTAACGAGACAGAATTTTTAAATGTTGAAATAGATGAAACACGAAAAATTGAGGTGATGAACAATGGGGTAAAATACATTGATGGATCATTTGAATTTGCAATAGGAGGGGATGAAAACTTTATAGAACTTAAAGAAGGTTCAACAAGTATTGCACTTTCTCAAGACGAAAAATTGGTTCTGAAAGATGGAAGTTATTCCGCGTCACTAAGTAAGGATTTGGTTGTCGAAATGTCTGATGGTACACGAACAATTAAATTGTTAGAAGAAGATTATTACCTGAATTATCTTCAGGGAGATTATCAATTTGGTATCAGAGGTGCAAATGGAGCGAAACCTGGAGTAGATTTCTCTAATGGTGAGTATTCCTTTTTTGTAGAGGGAGAAAAAAATGCGGATGTTACCGTGGGAGTTTCCAGCCAGTCTTTTGGTGCAATCAGTGCAAGTGTTAACAGCGAGAAAGACGTAAGTGTAGTTTTGGAACAAAGTGAAGAAACGGCTTATGGGTTTTTAGTAGATAATGGAAAATTGCACCTCATAAATGGTACTCCTGCTGAACCGCCAGTCCCAGAGCATTTAGACAATGCACCTGAAATTCCAGCACAAGATGGCCCACAACATTTAACAAACAGTATTGCCGAAGATGCTGGTGGCAAAATAAGGGGAGAAGCCAATATTTATTTTGACAGCAAGAATTCTCATTTTATGATGAATGCTGCTGTAGCGGGAAATGATCCAGTATGTATCAGTGGTGCTATGGGCTTGGAAATATCTCCCGGAGAATTTCATTTGGATTTAGGAACGGAAGAACAGCGTGTTGAAGTTTTTCCTACTTGTAGTGGATTTGGAGGTGGTGGCTGGTTAGGGATTCACAACTCGGAGCTTGATATTGGCTTATTTGCAGCTTGGCGCGCAAGTGCATCTGTTGATGTTGGTAGCGATTTTTGTGGAGCTGGATTATCAGCTGAAGCAGGAGCAGAGTTAGGCGTGAAAGCCAATATGGATTTAGATCCTTTTAAATTAAACAGTGCAGGAGTTTGGGTAGAACTCTATGCAGGAATTTATGCAAGATATTGGTGTATGGGGGGCAGTGGTTCCATTACGATTGCTGAGGCTCGATTAAGAGGAGATTTAACGGTTTATTTCGAATCAGATACACGAATTGTAGGAAACTTGAGTGGCAGCATAGTTATTTTGGATATCATTAGTGCTGATTTTAGTATGGGATTTGACACAACACTGTAATTAATGAGAAGACACTTAATCATATTGGTTTTGGCACCATTCATTTATTTGAATCAAATGGAAGCGCAAAAGACTGCGGAACTTTTTTGTTCAAATAATTATAACGCTGAAAATGGGGTCGTGTTAAAATGGCTTTACAAGTTTGTATATGCACCAAGTGGATTTGATGTACATAGAAAAGATGAAAATACAAGTAGTTGGAAAAAACTCAATGATGCACCAATCGTATTTCAGAAAGCGATTCCAGCAGGGGTTATCATGGACAAAGAGGCCAAAGAACTATACAATGCACTAAAGGATACAGAATACGAGTCCCTTTCTGCAATGCTTCGTGCTTTTTCCTTAATCAAAGCGATCTATTCAGAAGAACTAGCTACTCTTTTTGGTATTCGTTATGAGGATAAAACTGCGGTAAACGGACAGAATTACACGTACAAAATTTCCTTGGCGGGTCAAGAAGAGGCGTTGTGTGATGAGAAAATGATTTTATGTAGCGCATATACTAAACCCGAATCTTTAAAAGAAGTGAAATTAACCAGGAAAAAAGAACACGTTGATATCACTTGGTTACCTGAAATTTACCGTTACTATGCGGTTGATGTATACCGTCGGTCTTCCAACGATTCAACATTTAACAAAATTACCGAGGTACCCCGTGCCATACAAAAAGACCAAACTTTAGAGTATACAGAAGAAACGATTTTTTATGTGGATACCTCCATTAGTTACGAAGAGAATTATTGGTATAAATTCATAGCCATCGATTATTTTGGTCAACAGTCTATTTTTTCTAAAGAATTTAGTGTTCCAGCAGCAGATTTCGTTCTTCCTTTAGCCCCGATAAATGTTCGCCCAAATGCGTCATCGGTTAATCAGTCAGTTCGAATTAATTGGGAGCTCATTGATGAGCCTGATTTAGTAGGAGTTAATGTTTACGGTTCTTCGCTTGCAGAAGGGCCTTTCGAAAAAATCAACCAGGCCGTTGTTCCCAAATCAACAAAATATTATGAGCATACAAGCGCAAGTGTTGGAAGCCATTATTATAAGGTAGCAACCATTGATCAGGCAGGCAATGAAAACTATTCAGGACTTACCTATACAGAAGTAAAAGACATCACTCCACCTTCAGCGCCGACAGGATTAAATAATATGGCGGAAGAAGGTAAGATTACCTTGTCGTGGGCACCAAACAACGAGGCAGATCTGATGGGGTACTTTGTACAACGTTCGTTGAATGACAAGGACAATTCTGATAATAAATACGTGAACGTGAATGCAGATCCAATAGTGGAAACGACCTGGGTTAACGAGCTGGCTAAGAACATTAAGAATAAGTTTGTTTACCGCATTATAGCGGTTGATTCCTCGTTCAATAGAAGCTTACCATCCATTAATTCTCTGGCACAAATGCCGGATGTGATTGCGCCAAGAGTGCCGCAAATAAAATCAGTGGTGGCCGATGGTGAGGATTTAATTATTGAATGGCTTGCGAATGTAGACCCGGATTTGGCAGGGTATAATGTATATCGCAGGTTGGCAAAAGATTCTGGGAATACAGTTCAAGTGAATGTCAATCTAATTCCAGTAAGCTCAAATAAGTACAGGGATCGCCGTGCAGAACCCGGCGTTGAGTACGAGTATATGCTTAATGCTACTGATTTAACGGGCAATGTATCCTCTTTTTCAGGTACTTACCTAGCACACATTATAAAGCAAGAAGTTTTGCCAAGTTTGAAAATTACAGAAAAGAAAATGCATGTTAAGAAAAAGCAGCTGAGTTTAGCTTGGGAATTGAGTAACATGGAAAACCTCAGGGGTTTTGTTGTTTTTAAAGAAGACCATACGGGTGTCATGAAACCGTGTACGCAGCTCAGTGAGCGTACAACATTAAAGCAGACATTAGAAGAAGGATTGCACCATTTTCAAGTACGTGCATACCTTTTATCTGGCTCGATACTGTCGAGTGAAGAGATGTCAATCGAATTGAATTCAATTAACAATTAGCCTTTATAATGAAACTTTAGCTTTATGAGAAAAAAAATACAACACATTATCGTAGTAATTACATTGAGTAGTAGCGCAACTTATGCTCAGGTTGGAATAGGCAATGCCAATCCTGCTTTGGGAGCCATTCTTGACTTGACCAATCCGGATAAAGGATTATTGCTACCTGCATTGGCAGTGCCTCCGGTCCCTGATACGGGAATGCTGTATTTTGATACAACAGATTATATTTTAAGGTACAATGATGGGGGACTCAACTACAATGGGTTAAGTCCTTGGAAATTCAAGTACGGTGTACCTCCAATTGCTTCCAACGATGTGTATTACGACGAGGATGGGAATGTAGGCATAGGCGTAACGAATCCCAAGGTCAAACTTTCCATTGATGGAGGAACTGAAGCCGATACTATGGGAAATAATGGATTTGTTTTAATTGGAGATGCTGCTGGCTATCATTTAGTCATAGACGACGACGAAATTATGGTTAAAAGCGACCCAAGCAAATTGGATACTTTGAAACTACAAGAAGGAGGAGGAACTGTTCAGGTTGGTGATATGACTATTGCTCCATATACTGTTAACGAATATAGAACAAATTTAAATGTAGTAGGAGAAGTACAGCAACATGGTTTTGCATTAGTGCCAAAGGGTGGTATTATTATGTGGCACGGTGCTACAGCTCCTTCAGGGTGGGCATTGTGCAATGGACAACCTATAACTTATTTGGATGGTTCAACAGACACGGCACCAGACCTAAGCGGAAGGTTTATAGTAGGATACAAGACTACATCATCAGCAACTCCAGTTACTGTAACCACAGGTAAAGAAGAGAACTATGGTGCCATTGGGAACAAAGGAGGAGAAACAACCCACACACTATCAGAAACAGAAATGCCAGATCATACCCACACCTTAAATATTGCCACCGGTGGCAGTCATCAGCATGATGCGCTTATTGATAGCGGTGGTGGCGGATCTTATGGCACTAATCCTGGTCCGGGTACTTCAATGTGGACAGATGATGACGCCGGCAGCGGTATGTCAGGCGGAAATCCAGTCGCCAATGGCATATTGCCAACAACATTCGATGGAAGCCATAATCATGCAGGATCTTCAAATGGTTATACCGGAGGGGATACTGCCCACGAAAATAGACCTCCGTATTTTGTTTTAGCATTTATCATCAAATTATAAGCCAGAATACAACATCGTATGAAAATAGTAATAACAATATGTCAAATAGTTTTTTTATCTGCAAAAACAGTTACGATTGTGTAAAGAAGAAAAAATTATTGAAGAGGTGAACGTTTAATTTTCAAATATTGAAAATATGATTAAAAAACTTACATATACAAGGATAGCGGGTTTGATATTTTTCCTCCTGTTTTCAAATTGGTCAATTGGCCAAATTGAGACAAGACATATTGGGAAAAACTTTTTTGTTGAATCAAATTCGAATTTGGTTGTGGTTGGAGCGGGTTCAATATACAACGGTAATCCAGGATTTAATTCTATGGGAGGAAATATATCAATGGCTCACACTCATTCTGTAGATATGCCTAATCAATCTATTACCGGTGGAGCGCATCAGCATACTGGAACAACAGGTGGACCAAGCAGTACGATGAATAGATGTGCGTGTGTGAGTGGAGCAGTAGGTGATGGGAGTCACACTCATACTTTTACCACTAATGCAGGAGATGGTGCTCACACACATAACACTAATGTTGCGTCATTCAATTCAGGTGGCGCAACAAATACGGAAAACAGACCCCCATATTTCGCTGTATATTATATTATGAAACTATAAAAATATGAAAGGACTCTATTTGATAATTACATTGGTGTGGGTTGCTTCGGCAAGCATTCATGCGCAGATTATGGTTACCCATGAAGGGTCTTCTATGCTTGTTATGCCGAATACGCTAATGCACAT
>CAJQPO010000010.1 GCA_905480225.1 uncultured Flavobacteriales bacterium
ACCTTGCCAACTGGCACAAGCAGTTCTTTGCGTAATATGAAATTCAATCAAATTAGATGTTTCATACAGCATGAGTTGTGCGCTATAATTTGAAGAGGGAGACGACCCACAGCCATACATGGGTACATCGTCAAATTTGAGGATAAAAACTTTATTTGGACTTGTTCCTGTTGTCTCAAATCGTATACCACCTCCAACGCCTGGATTTGTATCTTGCCAAGTAAGCAAAATTGAATTGCCTGGAGCATCCGTTATATTTGGAATGGCAGCACTGATACTATACGGGGAGTATCCGCTGGGATTAGGGTCTCCGCCAGGCACAACACCAAAGCAGCCAGGAAAAGTAATGTAACCGTTAGCAGAGATTAAACACTGCGTATAGAGCACGCCGTCAAAACAAAAGCTAAAGCCGAAATTTACCCAAAATGGGCTAAATGTATCATCTGAAAATGTAAGCGATGTTCCTGATGAATAGCCTGCTGGGCTATGTGGAATCGTTGAAAAAGTGTAATCTAAGTTACATGCTGGTGCTGAGCCTCCTCCGGGAGATTCTTGAATGATAATATTAAAACCACCACAAAATATGGGTGGAGCTGGCGGGGGAAGAAGCAGTGGGGCAGAAGCAATTACGATGTAGTAGGTGGTTCCTCCAGTCACTGGAATACATGCTACTGATGGATTGGCACCAATTTCAGAAGCAATACAATTTGTACCGACAGCATCAGGACACCCGTCTAATAGAAAAACAGAAGCCGTCGGAAGTGTGTTTGTAAGTAAAATATCAATGGCTGCATTTATTGGAGGAGTATATCTAAAAACATAATCATCGCCAACCATGTATGCTCCACCACAGGCGTCACCTGGACCATAATCACTTGAAAATCCACAGGTAGTCATTGCCAATTGCGCAAAGGGTAATAAGCTAATTACGTTAGCATTTGCACATGTTGAACCTGTTTGTGCGTTAAAACTTGAATGGAACAAGAAGCATAAAAGAGCCAGGCTTATGTTACGGTATATGCTCATTTGGCTAACTTATTTCGTATTTCTTCTACATTTTTTCCTGGTGTAGCAACAATGATTTCTAACATTGCAAAAAGAGGCTCGAGATCTTTAGGTTGAATTAAAGGAATACATGAAAATGATAACTTCTTTGAATTCCTGCAAAAATTAACTTCCTCAATACCAATAAAACGAATAAATAAGCTAGAGATTTCTTGAATAACGGAATCTGATAAATTTGAAATGCAACTAAATTCAATAATTTTTGTGTTTTCTATAGAATCGAATGATACTTGACTGTGACTAACATATGTTTGGGCCACAATTGAGGTTGGTGTGAAATTCAAATAGCACGATAGGACAAATAATGCTATTGTAAAATGAATAGGTTGGCAAAAAATCATTTTTACAAGTAGTTGGTTCGGTGAAAATAAATAACGTAGTGCGTTTAATTTTGTCGACTAAACACACATTAATTCGGTTTAAAGTAAGTTATATTTCGACAAACAATATACGGAAAAGAATTGGATTCTACTTGTTTTGTGAACTTTTGTACTGTAAAGCATGAAATTTCACAGGATAGTGTTGTGCTACAGTTTACATTTTAAATCGAAAAAGCCTCAACAGGCGCGTTGAGGCTTTTTCAGAACTGAAAGGATTAAAATTATTTTTTGATTAGGGTAAATTTTAAGACTTGTTCTGTATCATTTTTGGAACTTCGAATAAAATAGACACCATCAGAAACATTTTTCATTTGAACGTCTTCTTGAGGCGAATTAATAACACCAGATTGTATAAGTTTACCCAATTCATCGATTATTTCATAGTTTGAACCGATAGCCAAACCAGTGATAGAAAATTGGCCTTGATTAGGGTTCGGAAAGAGACTAATTTCTGTATGATTAGATTCATTAAGCCCAACAGTACAATCAACAACTACAAAGACAATCTGATCTTGTCCTGAACAACCATTAGAGTCAGTATAGGAATATGTAATCGTATGTGAGCCAGTTCCAGCTGATAATGGACTGAACGAACTTCCAGAAACACCACTTCCACTAAAGCCCCCACCAGAAGGACTTGCTGATAGATTTACAGAACTGCCATTTTCACAAATTGTATCAATACCGGTAGTGTTAGCTATTACTGGTGTTGGATTAGTCAACACGGTTACTACTGTGGTGATTGTACTGTCGCAGCCATCAGAATTAATCAAGACATCAGTAAATGATCCAGTAGTTGTATAGGTGCTACTACCTACTGTTATGCTGCCTCCTTCGCAAAAACTATCTGTTTGGTTGAATGTGCTCGACGATAAACTATTTATAGTCGTGGTTACTGTACTATCGCATCCTACAGCATTGGTTAACACGTCTGTAAAAGTTCCAGAAGAAGAGTATGTATTAGTACCAACAGTGATGGACTCTCCAGGACAAAGGTCCGCTGATTGACTGCTCGATGATTCGTTTTCAATAGTGATTAGAATGCTATGGTTGTCAGATGCAATTCCATCCGTAACTGTTAATACAACAACATAGTTTCCTGCAGAAATAAAGCAATTGGTTGGATTTTGTAGAGTAGAGGTATTGCCATCGCCAAAATCCCAATTCCATTAAGAAATACCACCTGGGTCAGCGCTTATCGAAGCGTCAGTAAAAGAAATGCAAGCACCTGCACAATCTGTCGATGCTGATGATGAAAAATTAGCTGACGGTGCACCAGGTATTCCAGGATTGTAAACACCAATACCAAAGCCAGAAAAGCCACTAAAAAAGGAGCTTGTGAAAGTTACATCGGCATTAAACACGCCAACTGTGGAAGTACTATTCTCGATGCTGTAGGAACCATAATTAGCCGGTGTAACATCATCTATTCTATTTGTGCCACCCACTTTTATGATTTCTGCATTGCTTCGCAGTTCGCCTGTTGCAGATTCCCATCCTGCAATTTCCGACTCTTTGTAGTACAATGTCACGCTGTATGTTGATGAACTGCTATTATTCGTGGGCGTAACCGTAAACGTCTTATCAGCAAGGTAATTGGCTGAATTAGTACTTGAAAACTCTTGGGCACCAATTCCGGCTCTGTCAACTTCAACCGTAACACATCCGAAGTCAAAAGTTGACGTATTCTCTAAGGACATCATTACATTAGCAGAAGTAGGATCGTAAAAGTGTACCGTTGAGTTTGGGCCTAAATTAGCAGTCATACTTGCACCCGTGTTGACGTTTTGTTGAACATCTATTGGACCATCGCCTGCAATAATGATATTGTCAATCGCGCAACCATATAACCAGCCAGTTCCGTCACTATAATTGATTGATAATTCAACATTGGCATTCCCTACATAAGCAGTAAGATCAAAAGACTGATTGATCCAATCAACATCAATTCCAGACGCGGTTAAAATTCCAAGAGATGTCGAAGCTCCACCACCAACAGATACACGAAGCTCTGCTACTTCTTGATCTCCGTTATAACTATTGTTTTCGTAATAGGAATCAAAAGAAATTGAAGCACCAGAAAAACCTGAAAGGTCAATAGAAGGAAAGGTAAGATCTACATCATTTTGCTGACAATTACATGCATCATCATTGATCCAGGCAAAATCAGTTGCATTTGATGCCGGAATGGTATAATATGTTGAAGTAGCTGAAGCATTGTCTCCAGTTTGCCAAGGTGTATCTCCATCGGCATTATTTGTTGACCATGCTGTTGGCAATGCACCTCCTAGACCTTCAAAATTTTCAGTCAATATAAGCACAGAACTAGTCATTGAAGTAGGTGCTAAATCATCGTCATTTATGGTGATGGTTACCGTTTGATTGGTAAGTCCGGCAATCGCATTACCGCCGTTTGGATTAATTGAATAATCTAAAGTTATGGTTTCTGGACCTTCAACGTAGTGGTCGTTGTACACATGCACTTCTACATTAAAACTGAGGTTTGGGTCGTCTAAAGTGCCTGTTGTATTGAAAATATCGAAATCAAGACCTTGTGTGGCTGTGCCGCCAGTAATATTCACCACAATGTCTGCTGGTTGAGAAGGGTCTGAACCAATTTTAATAGGGATGCTTATCACAGAATAGTCTAAGCATCCATTGCTTTGATCGGCATCACTTTCGTTTGGCTCGTACGCAGCAGCATTAAACTGAACGGTAGGAGAACATTGATCTAACTTGAAAGCGCCTATACGCGTTCTGGCCTGTGAATTGGGATTATATTGGGCATTGAACCAAAACGTTTCACCATCTGAAGGGTCCACACCCATGGCATTGTAGTCTCCCCATCTGTTTGAATTGTTAGACGATGTACCATCGACTAGTATCGTTTCTGATTCGGTCATCGTGCCTAAAGGGTCGCATTCTTTACGTCCAGTATACCTAATCTCAGGGTGCGTTGATGAGCTCGCAACATTATAAGCAATCCCAATGTTCCCTGTAGCAGACAATCCAATACACGGCATCCATCTGTTTTCAGCATCTGGTGAATATGTTCCTTCTTGGTATAGTGACCAAGATCCGCCCGATCTTCTGAATTCATACCACCTGATTCCAGCATGATCTGTACCGTCTACGTCCGTTACGTGTGCCGCGACTATTGATTCGTGTGTGCCAAAATTCCGATACATTGATCTATTCATGATTAGCTCTCTAAGGGGGTCAAGATCTGAACCGGTTGGCTGAGGGATACAAGAAAAAGAAGTATACCCACATAACTCAGATTCATGTGCAGAAACACCAATAGTCTGAACCTGACTTAAAGTTGCCGCCCCTGGAGAGGACCAACTAATATCAAGTTCCCACATTTCTATCGCATCTGTTGCAGCACCAGACCATGCATCGTCTCTCATTCTCATGAGCGTAGCTGGACTTCCTGAAACTGCCGTACCCATTAGAGATACAGGAGTCGCCGCCTGGAACCCAATGGTGCCGAATCGAGGTATAGTAAACCGTTCTGCATTGTGAGCAGTTCCAGCCAACATGGCAGATCGATCGAGTGCATAGACTGAACTTGTACCAGAACCCTCATTAGCGGTTACTATATAAGAATTATCCCAAATAGAATACTTCGGATAATCAGGAAAACTATTGGTATTCACGCTATACGTATAATACGCTCCAGTTGGATCAGGGGTTTGAGAAATTGCAATGTACAGTATTGAACTGGGGGGGCTTGCAAATTCACTTAAAAGCCATCGGTCTGCTCTTTCATCATAGAGAACAATTGGATCCCCGCCACCGGAAGGTGTTCCTGCTAAGGTGCTGAATGCTTGTTCAGCCAAAACAACTGCACCAGATTTGTTCCAAATTTTCACTCTCGTAGCGTTTATCATTTGAACAACATGATTGGGACCAACATCCATACAAGGATCACCTGGACTGGTGTTTGTATTCATACCAGCCCAATTTGCTTCCTCGGTCATTGTTTTGGCATTGGACGTATTGTAGTCTTTTTGAAGAACTGGGTCTATACCCTTGTAAACATTGGGATTGATATTAGGGTTTAATATCCAATCTGCTTTAAAATGGTAACCTAATTTTAAAGGTTTCCCAGAAGGAACTGGAACTTTTGGAATAGGAATGTCTCTCCATGCAGGAGTTTCACCAAGAAATAGGACTTCTATTTCTTCGGGGTTCGTAATTAGGCCATTACGGTTTTGTTGCTGCTGAGCAGAAATACCCATAGCGAGTAGGATTGCTCCTACAGCAAAAATAAAGTTATTCATGAAATTTGAGTTAATTATATACTTAATGCACCTTGAATATACCAAATTCTGGAAAACCAAATGTCAGGATTCGACATTTTGTCTGCTAAGATTCAATTCTTAAATCCCAGGAATTGAACCTTAGTTATTTAAAATAGCTTCAGCGTAGTTTTCCCAACTCATTTTTTTTGTTGACTCCACTACATTTTCTCTATCAATCGGCTTTTCGATCATTAGATTCATTTGTTCAGCCATATGGGTGAGATCTTCGGCTTTAGCGAGATAACCATTGAAACCGTGTTGAATGGTTTCAGGAAAGTGTCCTACTTCAGTTGCCAGTATAGGCATTTTGAAATTATAGCTCAAGCTTTCTACACCAGACGGTGTCGCGGTTAGATAAAAAAGAACTACTGCGTCACTTACTTGAAAATATTTGTGTACGTCTTCATTTGGAACAAACTCGTTAATTACCATACATTTATTTTCAATGCCTAGTTGTTGGATTAAATCTAATGGACGATAGTTTTTTTCATCATCGGCCTTTTTAGTGAAAATTGCTTTCGCAATTCCAAAGAATAAATTTTTCAGTTTCGTAGATAATTTACGGTTATCTAAAGTGTTCCAAAACGATTCTCCACAAATCAAGAAAGAGACATCATCTCTTTTCTCGGTTAATTTTGCAAATGCTTCAATAGCATGGTGTAAGCCTTTGTATTTTCTAATAAATCCAAAGTACAGGAAAACGTACTTTTCAAGGTTATGCTTGCGCTTAAATGCTTCCACATCGAAATCATTTTTAGGCTCAAAAATGGTGTAGATTGGGTGGTACAGTTTGATAATAGTCTTTTGATTTTTTTCTGCTGTCCTCGTGCCATTTTCAGTAAGAAAAAATGGTTGATTCGGAAAGATTTCTTTTAGCTCATTTGCGGTCTTGTTCGCGTGCACAATATAGCTGTCAGCTATCCTCAACCCTCTCTTTGTGAGCTTTTTATCTACACTGCTATTTTCTTTAGGAACAACAAAATGAAGGTCAAAAACAATTTCTATACTGGTATGCTTTTTTATTTTTTTTGCAATTTTATGAAGTGGAATTCCTTGATGGGCATTGTACCACTGAAAAATGACCATTTCCGGATTAATTTCTTTAATTAATCGAAAAGTTTCATTCCATGTTTTTGGTCTGTTGTAATTCGTAATATAGGTTACTTTTACGTTCGTACCTTCTAAGAAATCTAGTTTCGACTTCTTATCGATGAATTCTCTTGGTACAATAGCGGGATATTGTTGTGTCCATGATATTAAAAAGACTTCTACACCCTCCTTCGAATCAAGTACTTTAGCTAATGCGGTGTTGTAATTGGCAATTCCTCCTTTAAATTGAGGACCAGGGCCGAAGCAAATAATTTTACGAGCCATTAGCTAACTTCTTGGCAATGTTTATCGTAAACTCTTTTCATTCCTTCTCGAATAGATATTTTAGGTTCCCAACCCAGTTTGTCTTTTACATAATCCATATTGCAATATCTTGCATGAACACCTACAGGCTTATCAAGCAGTGGTTTTATTTCTGGGCTGTAACCTGCAAACTCTGTGAAAAGATCTATTATTTCAAGGAAAGAGGTTAGCCTTCCTTGACCAATATTAATGGCAGACCCGTCTGTAATTTTTTCCATGGCCAATAGCGTGCAGTCAAGAACATCATCAATATGAACAAAGTCTCTGCCTTGTTTGCCACTTCCCCAAACTTCAAATGGTTCTTCTTTATTAGCAGCTCTTCTAGCTATTGCCGGTACTGGGTAGGTGAGATCTTGATCTTCACCATAACCTGAAAATGGACGTATACAGGTGACGGAAACTCCATAATATTTTGCAGCAATATGCGCCAAGTATTCTCCAGTTAGTTTTGACCAACCATAGGTCATGTCTGGTTGACCCATTTGATTAAAATCAATATCGGCTTCTTTTAATGCCACGGCACCCCCATCGGTCTGCAAATCTACGGGATATGCTGCGCTGGAACTGGGATACAAACACCTCGCAGGTTTGTGCTTGCAAACCCAATAGAAAAATTCAGCATCTATTGATAGATCAAGTGCAACCATCATCGGGTCCCCATCTATTTTAGCTCTTCCGCCTACTATTGCAGCAAAATGATATACATCCGCAATTTTGTCTGCTCCTTCCAAATTATATTCTGTTTGAAAATAGTCGTCACATTCTACCATTTTTCTCAGCAAGAATCTAAAATCAGTATTTAAGAAAACCAGTCGCTCATCATTACCATATACTTCAGCCCCATTAACTTCTTTTACTTTTTTTTGGCCCAACCAAGTTGAAGGATGTGTACCCACTGATAAATCATCTACAAAAATAATTCGATCGTCTGTAGATTGATATAATCTTGATACCATATTTCTTCCTACAAACCCGCAACCTCCTGAAACTAAATGTGTCTTCATTATACAGAATAAATTAAATAATTGTCAAAACTAAAAAAATTAAGTGTAGCGTAACCAATGCAGTCAGTAAACATTATGTTCATAAACAAGTTTGGATTGTTTTTTGATAAATAAAAAACATATTAATTTAGTGTGTAGGTGAATACGATAAAGGTCATAGCTATATTTTGTTTGTTGCCCACATTTTTATTTGGTCAAAATAGCGTAGATGAAAATGGGTTAAGGCAAGGAACTTGGTCTAAGAAATGGGAGAATGGAAAGACGCGGTATAAAGGTCAGTTTGAAGATGACAAAGCAGTAGGTGTTTTTTATTATTGGTACGCCGACGGAAATCCACAATCGATATTAAGTTACATCGGAAAAGGACATATTGCGCATTGTAAGATTTATGGTGTAGACGGCAATATTGCGGCCAAAGGCAAATACATTGATCAAATGAAGGATAGTACCTGGCTGTATTATGATTACCAAGGACGCTTAAGGACTAAGAACAACTATAACGAAGGTTTGATGGAGGGGGAACAGGTAACATATAGCTACAAAGGCAAGATTGTTGAAATAATCAACTATTACGATGATAAAAAACACGGCAAATGGGTACAGTTTTATGATAATGGGGCAGTACGATTGAAAGGAAATTGGAATGAAGGTTTTCCAAATGGAAAAATTTACAATTACCGAGAATCTGGCACATTAAAGTCTCAAGGTCAATATAAGGACAGAAAAAAACACGGTTATTGGCGTTTGTATGCAGCTGGTGGAGATTTAGAAAAAAAAGTACTTTATTTAGCGGGTAATTTAATTGAAGGAAAAGCGTTAGAAGCTTATGAGTCCACTATTGAAAGTAGAAAAGAGGGCTCGAAAAACAAACATGAATAGAATTATAAATATGCTTCCTTTTTCAATAAATAAAATTAAGACAGCAACGGCATTTGTTACAATTGCAATACTGGTTTGTTTTTTTATGCAATCTTGTAAAAGAAATGTGGGCGATCCCGTTGATTTAAAACAAGAGTATTTCCCGGTTGATATTGGCAATTGGATTATATACGATGTAGTAGATATTAGACACGATATTAATCACGATACGCTCAATTATCAAATAAAAGAAATAATTACTGCTGATTTTTTTGATAATTCAGGACGGTTGGCTCAGCGTGTTGAGCGGTATGTTAGAGATTCTGAAGCAGAACCTTGGCAATTTGGAGATGTGTGGCATTCAATTAGAACCTCGAGAACAGCAGAGAAAGTGGAAGAAGATGAACGTTTTGTAAAATTGATTTTTCCAGTTACAGAATTCAAATATTGGGATGGTAATGCATACAATCAGCGGGTCTCTTGGGAATATTACTTTGACAGTATTGATTATGCTGGCACGGTTGGCTCTATTGTATATGACAGTTTAGCTTATGTCATGCAACGGGAAAATTCAAACTTTGTAGAATATGAACAAGCGTTTGAGGTATATGCAAAAAATATAGGACTCGTGGAAAAACAATTAATTGATTTGGACGTACGTTCAGGAATGATCATTCTGGACAGTATTGTAAAGGGCACTGAATTGTATCAAACTGCGATTGATTACGGGAGCAATTGATGATTAAGGTTATTTTTTT
>CAJQPO010000011.1 GCA_905480225.1 uncultured Flavobacteriales bacterium
CCATTTCAATATAGGGTTTTGAAAAGGATTATTATGAAGCCATTTTTCAGCTCTTGTTATGAGGTTTTTCACTTCAGGACTGGGACTTTGTTTTGTGCGGCATTTTTTTGCTTTAACCCAGCCCATTGCGATTCTTGAATCAGAATAAATGGGCATGGTGTGAAATTTTTTGTCTTTGTCTTTTTTGAAGTAAGCAAGTGCGTGAACAAGCGCCAAAAATTCTCCGATATTATTTGTGCCCCTAGTAAAAGGCCCCATCTTAAACAGTACATGGTCTTTATTAAAGGTCCAAACACCCTGATATTCCATCACGCCCTTGCCGTTGCAAGCTGCGTCAACTGCTAAGCTCATTTCAATAGGATTGCCAATTCTTTTCAAATCAGCAACAGACAAATCTCGTGTTTTTTTATAACTACCGGGATATTTTTCCGGACCCTCTAAAAATGCTTTTTCAGCCAACTGCTTGCTTCCAAAGGTTTTATATTTAGGCTTTTTAAAGCCAGTCATTTGACTTTTTGCTTCTCCCCAATCCTGATATACACCAGGAGTGAATCCTGCCCAAACCACGTAATAATAGGTCTTTTTTTTGCTAGAGACTTCAATAGCATCAGGGTTTTTTAAGGCAAACTCAGCTTCGGCACGAGATTTAAAGGACTTAAATTTAGCATCTTTAAAACCACTAATTTGACGCTGAGCCTCAGTCCAAGACGTGTAAATTCCAGGCCGACGCCCTGCCCAAACCACATAATATTTCTGATCAGCCATGGACAACAACCTCCTTACTTCCTTCAAGCACATGCAACATGTGGTGTAAATTTTCTGTGAAAAGCTTTACGGCAATCGCTAATAAAACAATTCCAAATACTTTTTTAATTATTGCGATTCCTCCTCTGCCCAAAAGTCGCTCTATTTTTTTGGTTAAAACAAGAACAAGAATGACCACCAACATATTAATTACAATGGCAACAAGTATATCTTGAATGGCATATTCGGCTCTTAAAGAAACCAGCGATGTCATGGATCCAGCCCCTGCAATAATCGGAAAAGCCAAAGGTACCACAGAAGCTACTTTAGGAGATTCTTCCCCGCCATCATCTTTAAATAGCGAGATTCCAAGAATCATTTCCAACGACATGAAAAACAAAACAAAGGACCCAGCAACAGCAAAAGATTGCGTATCCAGGCCAATTACCTGTAGAATGGATTCGCCAAGAAACAAGAAAAGAACCAAAATAAATAGAGCGACAATTGTGGTTCTAAGAGGAAATATTTGCCCGCCAGCTTTTTCCTTTATGCTGATAATAATCGGAATGGAACCCACGATGTCTATTACGGCAAATAAAACCATGGTTGCAACGCCGATATGCTGTAAGTTAAAACCAATTCCAGCAATGTCTAATATCATGGTTTAGTATTTATTTTAGAAATTACAGCCTCAACTGTGCTCGGAAAATACAGGCCTTCCAGCGTTTTAATTTTCTTTTGTAAATGTACGGGATTATCACCGGCTTGTATTTGGCAGGAAAATTGGGCAATGATAGCCCCGTCGTCATAGTTTTCATTTACATAGTGAATAGTGATTCCAGAGAGGGTCTCTTGGGCCTCTACTACAGCCTCATGAACCCGAATACCGTACATTCCTTTACCTCCGTACTTAGGTAAAAGAGACGGATGTAGATTAATTACTCGATTATGAAAATTTTTCAATATTCTTTGTGGGAACTTCAGTAAAAAGCCAGCTAAGACAATCAAGTCAGGACTCGTTTCGTTTAAAAACTCGTCAACAATTACGTCTTTTTGGAGGTCTTTTTTTGTAAAAACCAGGTGTTTAATGTCGTTCTGATTTGCGAGAGTTAAAACGCCTGATTTTGGGTTGTTTGTGCAAATTCCAGAGACAACGACGGCGCTATTGTTTTTAAAATATTCCACAATGTTTGTGGCGTTAGAGCCTGCCCCCGAAGCAAAAATAACAATGTTGCTAATCTTATTCATGAGGTGTAAAAATAATTCAATTGTCATAGGGGGCAACAAAAAGTCCGATTTAATGCCAAGTATAATTCAATAGGTTCCTATCTTGGTTGTGATGAGTAATAGCAAGAAATTTATCCCATACGAGCAAGAGGACCGAAATGAGGAAGAAGTGCTTTTGAGAAGTGCAGAATTTTATGAGTTTATGAACGCAAGGAGGTCTATTCGTCAGTTTTCAGAGAAGGCTATACCAAAAAAGGTAATAGACAACATCATAATGGCGGCATCAACGGCACCGTCTGGTGCGAACAAGCAGCCTTGGACTTTTTGCGTTGTTTCAAGTAAACAAATTAAAAAAGAAGTAAGAATGCTTGCTGAAGTTGAGGAAAAAGAAAGCTATTCGAATCGGATGAGTGAGGAGTGGCTAGAAGACCTTATTCCGCTGGGTACAGATTGGCACAAAGACTTTATTGAAACTGTTCCTTGGGTTATTGTTGTAATGAAGAGAGTATACGAGCGAGGAGAAGAAAATGCCAAACAAAAAAATTATTATGTCAACGAATCAGTGGGTATTGCTTGCGGAATATTGATCGCGGCAATTCACAATGCGGGACTCTGCACATTAACGCATACACCGAGCCCAATGGACTTTTTAACCAAAGCATTAGGCAGGCCCGAAAACGAAAGGCCATTTCTTTTACTCCCTGTTGGTTATCCTACAAAAAACGCCAAGGTTCCAAACATTCTTAGAAAGGGATTAACAGACGTTGCCGTTTATTATGAATAAATTTTGTTTTGTTTTGATTAAGTAGTTTATTTGTGGGCTGAATTAACCAACTAAAAAAAAGAATATGTCTGATGTAAATTCAAGAGTAGTAGCAATTATCGTTGACAAGCTCGGAGTAGATGAGACGGAAGTTACTCCAGAAGCAAGCTTCACAAATGACTTAGGAGCCGATTCTCTGGACACTGTAGAGTTAATTATGGAATTCGAAAAAGAATTCAATATTGCTATTCCAGATGATCAAGCAGAAAAAATAGCAACAGTAGGTAATGCTGTAAAATATATCGAAGACAACGCGAGCTAATTCGCAACTAAAGCTAAAGATAAATGGAGTTAAAGAGAGTTGTAATAACAGGTCTCGGTGCGCTAACACCAATAGGGAATTCAATGGAAGAGTATTGGAACTCTCTCATTAATGGCGTTAGTGGCGCAGCTCCAATTACTCATTTTGATGCTTCTAAGTTTAAAACACAATTTGCGTGTGAGCTCAAGAATTTTGATGTTTTAGAGCATCTAGATAGAAAAGAAGCTCGAAAACTGGATCAGTTTAGTCAATATGCCATGGTCGCCGCCGCAGAGGCAATGAGCGATTCAGGGCTAGACCTTGAAAACCTTGATCTAGACAAAGCAGGCGTTATCTGGGGTTCAGGAATAGGCGGTCTTAAGACCTTTCAAGATGAGTGTTTTTCCTATAACTCTGGAGACGGAACCCCTCGATTTAATCCATTCTTTATCCCAAAGATGATAGTAGATATTGTCGCAGGACACATTTCTATTAAATACGGTTTGAGAGGGCCTAATTTCGTAACAGTTTCAGCGTGTGCCTCTGCTTCTAATGCGATGATAGATGCCTTTACTTACATTCGATTAGGTAAGGCTAACGTTATCGTTTCTGGAGGGTCTGAGGCTGGGGTGAATGAAGCTGGCATGGGCGGTTTTAATGCGTTGAAAGCGCTTTCAACGAATAATGAAAACCCGAAATCAGCATCCAGACCCTTTGATAAGAATCGAGATGGTTTTGTATTGGGTGAGGGAGCAGGCGCTATCATTCTGGAGGAGTATGAGCACGCAAAAGCGAGAGGAGCTAAAATATATGCAGAAGTATTGGGAAGCGGCTTGACTGCTGATGCGCATCACATTACAGCTCCGCATCCGGAAGGAATTGGCGCGGCTAATGTAATGCGATTCGCACTGGAAGAAGCAGGCTTATCGACTTCAGAGATTGATTACATCAACGTGCACGGAACATCAACACCGCTGGGTGACATTGCGGAGACAAAAGCAATTAAAACAGTATTTGGAAAAGACGCGTACAACCTCAATATTGGATCGACTAAATCCATGACAGGCCACCTGTTGGGTGCCGCAGGCGCCATCGAGGCAATTGCATGTATAAAAGCGGTAGAAACAGACATTGTTCCGCCGACAATTAATTTTGAGACCGAAGACCCCGAAATTGACTACAAATTAAACTTCACTTTTCACAAGGCTCAAAAGAGAGAGGTTAGAGCTGCGCTTAGTAATACGTTTGGATTTGGCGGTCATAACACTTCAATTATTTTTTCAAAATTGCGCTAATTCTTGGGGCTTTTTAGAAAAAATCCAAAAGACCCAATTTCTTCCTTTGTCCACGAAAATTTTGGAGTATACCCGAAAGATTTAACATTGTATTCCACTGCGCTAACGCATAAATCCTACAGTCAAAACTTGCCGAATAATGAACGGCTAGAATATTTGGGTGATTCTGTAATTAGCACGATCGTTTCTCAATATCTTTTTGAAAAATTTCCCAATGAAGACGAGGGTTTTTTGACAAAACTTAGGTCTAGAATAGTCAGTCGTGACAATCTGAATGAAATAGGCATAAAAATGGAGGTGCTTCGGCATGTCAGATATTTTAAGGGAAACAATCATTACAAGTCGTTAGAAGGTAATGTTTTTGAAGCCCTTATTGGAGCGCTTTATCTTGACTTTGGATTTTCCAAGACAAAAGAAATTATGCTTGCTCGAGTTTTAATAAACACCGAACAATTACAATCAAAGGACACTGATTTTAAAAGTCGAGTCCTCGTTTGGGCTCAAAAAAACAAAAAAAAACTGGAGTACAAACTTTCAGAAATAGAAGGTACAGAAAAAAAATACTTAGCAAAGTTATTTATAGACGGGAAACTGATTTCGGAATCAGTGGGTACTTCAAAAAAACAAGCGGAAAAAGGGGCCGCAAAATCTGCAGCAAACCGCTTATTCTGAAAATTTGTTGGCGAATTTGATTTTTTTTTCTTGGTAATCATTAGAGGAGTTCAAAAGCCGTTAGTTTGGTGTAAAGCACTTAAAATGAGGTAGTTGTTTTCCCGGTTTTCCATTTTTCACTTTCCGTTATTTTGCAAGTACTCCAAAAAGTTCAGTATCGAAATGAACCAAACAGCAAACACTTTGTTTAACACTTAAACTAAAACATTAAACAAAATGAAAAAATTACTTTACTTTACATTAGGTGTTTCAACCTTGACCACTTTAAATGCACAAACATCTGTATTTGATGTGATTGAATCGAGCCCTTCCCATACCATATTAGAAACAGCACTGGTCCAAGAAGGGCTGGACGTTGTATTGGATGATTTAACAGCCGATTACACGGTCTTTGCACCTGACGATGCAGCCTTTGGGCAGTTCTTTAGTGATGCTGGAATTACTGCTGCTGATTTATTAGCCGATCCAAAACTAACGAACACACTTTTACATCATGTTGTTGGTGGCGTTGTATTATCTACAAGTTTGATGAATGGAGAGGTTACTACCTTGAGTAAACTAGACGTTACTGTAGATGTTACCTCAGGAGCTAAAATAGACAGTGCAAATGTGACGTTAGCTGACCTTCCTGCTGACAATGGGGCCGTACACGTTATAGATTACGTTTTACTTCCTACTTACGACGATGTAACTGAGGTTGTAGCAACTAGCGCAGACCATACGATTCTATTGACAGCGCTGCAAACAGCTGGTTTAGTAACGACCTTGCAGGATATGAGTGCTGACTTTACCGTATTCGCGCCTACAGATGCAGCCTTTGGGCAGTTTCTTAGCGATGCTGGAATGAGCGCTGCTGATTTATTAGCAGATCCGAACCTTGCAAAAATATTGCTCCACCACGTAGTTTCAGGAACCGTGTTGTCTACCAGTCTTTCCAATGGAGAAGTAACTACTATTTCAGGCCTTGATGTTACCGTAGATGTTTCTTCGGGTGCAAAAATCGACAGCGCAAATGTTGTGGTCGCTGATATCTTAGCGGATAATGGAGTCGTTCACGTCTTGGATTATGTTTTATTACCGACTTACGATGATGTAACAGAGGTGGTTGCGACAAGTCCTGACCACACGATATTGCTCTTGGCTCTTCAAACAGCTGGTTTGGTTGCGACATTACAGGATTTATCTGCAGACTTTACCGTATTCGCGCCAACAGACGCTGCGTTTAACGCTTTCCTGGCCGCGAACTCTCTTACTGCTGCCGATTTATTGGCTTCACCTGACCTTAGCAGTATTTTGTTGCATCACGTTGTTTCGGGTACGGTTTTGTCCACAGGACTTTCTAGCGGACCAGTAACAACAATAAATGGAACAGATGTCGTTGTTGACCTAACTTCAGGAGTAATGATTGACAATGCGAATGTAACTGCCGCAGACATTGTAGCAGACAACGGTGTAGTTCATGTAATCGATGGCGTATTGGTTTTGCCTTCTACTGGAATCATTGAAAACAATTTAAATTACTCAGTGTATCCCAACCCATCTGTTGGAAACACAATAACGATTAAGGGAAATGAAAAATCAACAGAAGGCGCTTTTATTGCACTAATAGATGGCGCTGGAAAGCTTATTGCTAATCAATTTGTAACGGTTAACCAATTGCATGCTGGTTACGAGTTTGATATTTCTTCATGTGCCTCAGGAATGTACAACATCATCATTCGATTCGAGAATCAAATTTCGAGTCAAAGATTGGTCATTCGATAAATACTGGAAAATTTTAAGTAGTGAATCAAGTAAACGATTAAGTAATCAAATTCAAAGGGCACCCGTAAAAGGGTGCCTTTTGAGTTATTTGTAAACCCTGATTAAGTCACAATACATATAAGAAAGCCAAACGAAAAATGAGCTAAGCCAATGCAGACGGGTATTGACAATTGAATACCTGAGCACTTCTTTGTCTACTCTAGCACCAACAATTACCCTTTCTAACTCAACTCCAAACCGTACACAAAACCAACCGAAGTACTTTTAATGACGATTGTCTTATCTTAACACCGGAATTAACAGGATTTAGAACGGAAGAAATATATTTGATCAAAATTGTCCATCACAGTGGATTAACAAGACATGAAATACACACTATTGGAAGAATACGATTATGACTTTACGCTTATTGGCATCAGCTGTCACGCTAAAGATTATCGCATTTGTTGGTCTATCAATCAACGATTCGGGTATGATTTTGAAAAACAGGAACACGATTTGGAAATGCTCAATGACAATAAAGCAGAGACAAGCGTTCATTCACTTTATGCCTATTACGATGATGACAACCACAACGAACTCTTCTTAATTTCTAACCGAAACAGTAATGGATATTTAATTCCAGAACAACGACATGCAGATTATATGCTAATGGTAAAGGGTGCTGTATCAGTGGATGCAAAGCTGCTTTCTAATGAGCTAAAAGAGATCGACACCGTTCTAACTGCTTTTCAGATTAATGTGATGGATTTGAAATCTAGAAAGAACCTTATATTTTAATGAATGAATAGAAAGACTAAAATTGTTGCCACAATTGGGCCAGCAACGAGCAGTAAAGAACAGTTGAAACAGCTTATTCTCCGAGGGGTAAATGTTTGCCGGTTGAACTTTTCACATGGCAAACATGAAGACCACAAAAAGGTGGTAGAGCTTGTGCGAGAATTGGATGAAGAACTGGAAACCCACACTGCATTAATGGCGGACTTGCAAGGACCAAAACTGCGGGTTGGTGAGATGAAAGAAAACAGCGAATTAATAGAAGGCGAAACGTTTAAGCTAGTTAACCGGGAAATTCTGGGAACAAATAAAGAAGCCTACATGAATTATGGTCAGTTGCCAACAGATGTTAAACCTGGAGAGCAGATATTATTAGACGACGGAAAGCTGAGGCTAGAAGTTGTTAAGAGTAATGAGGTTGATGAAGTAGAAACTAAGGTTCTAGTAGGAGGTGTTTTAAGCTCTAATAAGGGAGTTAACTTGCCCAACACCTTAATTTCATTGCCAAGCCTAACAGAAAAAGATGAATCAGATTTAAATTCAGCACTGGAACTAGGCGTAGACTGGATAGGCCTCTCTTTTGTTAGAAGTGCAAGAGACATTATTGAATTAAAGAGCATCATAAAAAAGGAGCACTCTTTAGCGAGGGTTGTTGCTAAAATTGAAAAACCGCAAGCAATTGAAAATATAGATGATATCATTATGGTTGCTGATGCGGTAATGGTGGCTCGGGGCGATTTGGGTGTAGAAATCCCGATGCAGCAGGTTCCAGTTCTTCAAAAGCAAATTGTTCAGAAATGCATGGCTCACGCGAAACCGGTAATTATTGCCACTCAAATGATGGAAACAATGATTGACAGCCCGGTACCAACAAGAGCGGAAGTTAGTGATGTTGGCAACGCGGTTATGGACGGAGTAGACGCCGTAATGCTTTCCGGTGAAACCTCTGTTGGAAAGCATCCTTTAAAAGTGATTGATTGTATGGTGAAAATCATAGAAGAAGTAGAAGAAGGCTATGAAGCTTTGTATCACCATGAACGAATCCCAGAAAAAAACCAAGAAAGATTTATAACGGATTCAATTTGTTTCAACGCGTGCAGGCTTGCCAATCGCGTGGACGCAAAAGGAATCATCACGATGACGCATTCGGGATATACAGCATTTAAAATCTCTAGCCAACGACCTTTGGCGCCGATTTTTGTGTTTTCAGGGAATAAATTTTTATTGTCCATGATGAACATGGTCTGGGGTGTGGAGTGTTTTTATTATGATAAAATGGTAAGCACTGACCACACAATCGCGGACATCAAATACTTGTTAAAGAAAGACAGACACGTAAAAGATGGCGACATCATTATTAATACTGCTAGTATACCTATTGAAGAAAAAGGGTCAACCAATATGCTTAAGTTAAGCTATATTTAGCCTGTAGTTTTGAATTCAAAATAAGATTAACCATGTCGATTAACATAAACCTGTTAAGTGAAATTTGCAGAACTCCTGGCGCTCCAGGGTTTGAACAAAAAGTTAGAGAGCTAGTCATCAAAGAAGTAGAGCCCTATGTAGATGCCATTGAGGTTGACAATATGGGGAATGTTTCCGCCATTAAAAAAGGTAAAAGCGACAAGAGGGTGATGATAGGTGCCCACATGGATGAAATTGGATTTATTGTAACGCACATTGACGACGACGGCTTCCTGAGGTTTCATACACTTGGAGGATTTGATCCGAAAACCCATACCGCACAAAGAGTAATCGTACACGGAAAGAAGGACCTTGTTGGTGTAATGAGTTCCAAGCCAATCCATGTAATGACACCAGAAGAAAGAAACAAACTAGCCAAGAACTCAGACTATTTCATTGACCTTGGAATGAAGAAAGATGAGGTTGAAAAATTCGTTGAAATAGGCACTCCGGTTACTAGACAACGAGACCTGATTGAGATGGGCGATTGTGTCAATTCAAAGTCACTAGACAACAGATTAGCTGTTTTTATTCTTATCGAGATGCTTAAAGAGTTGAAAGACGTGGATGTGCCATATGACATCTACGGTGTGTTTACCGTGCAAGAAGAAGTTGGCTTGAGAGGAGCGAACACCTCGGCCCAAAATATTCAACCGGATTGGGGTTTTGGTTTAGATACAACAATTGCGTTTGATTGTCCAGGCGCAGCTAAACATGAAAAGATTACTTCCCTTGGCAAGGGTACTGCCATAAAAATTATGGACTCCAGGACCATATGTGATTATAGAATGGTGGCATATATGAAACAGGTTGCAGAAAAGCACAAGATAACCTGGCAACCAGAAATTTTGACTGCCGGAGGAACAGACACAGCAGGAATACAGCAGATGACAGACGGTGGCTCAATTGCGGGTGCCGTATCCATTCCAACTAGACATTTACACCAATCCGTCGAAATGGCCAACAAAGAAGACATCAGAGGAAGTATCGATTTACTAAAGGCATGCTGTATTGAGCTCGATCTGTACGATTGGTCTTTCAAATAACCGACGACTTGAAAACAAATTTTTAACGGATGCATAAGTCTTTAACAGATGATAGATCAGGATTGTAAATTGGTTTGATTTTTAGTAGTCTTATATTTTTATTTGCTTTTCTACCTATAGCTTAAGGCATTTACTATTTATTGCCTGCTTCTTGGAAGAATTACTTTTTAATTTTAGTAAGCTTGATTTTTTTCGCTTGGGGCGGAGTTAGCTATTCTATAATCATTGTTTCATCAATTACATTCAATTATCTACTCGGTCTTTTTCTTGATAAGAAATACAAGAGAATTGTTTTGCTTCTGGGTTTGACACTGAACATTGGGATCCTTTTTTACTTTAAGTATTTGGGGTTTCTAATCACTAATTTATTTTATGTCTTCAGTATTCAATCAGTAGACCCTAACGCCTTTGACGTAGTGCTTCCTATCGGTATTTCGTTTTATACCTTCCAGGCAATCTCTTACCTAATTGACGCTTATCAGGGTAAAGTTAAAATTCAAAAACGCCTAGATCAACTAGCATTATACATTATTCTTTTTCCGCAGCTAATAGCCGGACCAATTGTTCGTTATTACGAAATCAAGGATCAGATTAAAGAACGGAAGCACTCTTTGATAAAGTTCTCTTCGGGAGTCAGTCGATTTGCTTTTGGGCTTGGCAAAAAGGTGCTTATTGCAAACGTACTGGGGGAGTATTCAGAAGAAGTATTTTTAATACCAATTGACAAATTAGATTTAGTTACAGCCTGGGCCGGTGCTAGTTTGTACGCTTTTCAGATTTATTTTGATTTTTCAGGGTACTCGGATATGGCAATTGGGCTTGGTAAAATGTTTGGATTTGATTTTCCTGAAAACTTCAATTTTCCTTACGCTGCACGATCAATTAAGGACTTTTGGCGAAGATGGCACATCACACTTTCATCTTGGTTTAGGGATTACCTATATATCCCTTTAGGTGGCAGTAGAGGGGGAAAGTTCAGGACGCTTTTAAACCTAACGATCGTTTTCATTATCACTGGATTTTGGCACGGTGCAGCCTGGAATTTTCTAATTTGGGGATTGATTCATGGGTTATTTATCGTAATTGAGAGAGCAGGCTTATCTAAGCTATTGAGCAAGGCACCAAACATTGTTGGCATATTATACACTTGCCCAATTGTTATAGTAGCTTGGGTGTTTTTCAGGGAAGAGAATTTGCAAAACTCCTTGGACCAAATTAATATTATGTTCGGTGGAGGCGAGGCAACAGAGATCAACTATCCATTTTTGAGTCAGTTTTTACATGTGAGGTTGTTGCTAGTCATTGGTTTAGCTTTTTTGTTTTCAACGGGAATATTGAGCTGGATTTATGATGGCCTTAAAACGGCATCAAAACATTTTTCGCCAAGAATACAAAATACTGCAGGATTCACGATTTCAATTGTTTCAGGACTCACCCCTGTTGCAATAATGTTTTTGTGCATGATAGAATTGAATTTAAATTCATACAACCCATTTATATATTTCCGTTTTTGATGATTCGATTAAAGTCCATAATTATATTGGTTTCGTTTATTGCGATAATTGCATTCTCAAATTCAGGCTATTTGTTTGAAGTTGAATCCATTGAAAACCTTGAAAACAGGAACATGGCTAAGTGCCCAAAGCTGATCTTAAGTAATCTAGATCCGTTTCCGCGTGAATTTGAAAAATACTATGTAGACAATTTTAACTTTCGCCAAACTCTTCTAGAGTGGAATAAATATTTAAAAGTTAATGTGTTTAAAGAATCTCCACATAAATCAGTAATCATAGGTTCAGACGGATTTCTTTTTGCTGAGAAATACATTAACACCTACACACACCAACGAATATTTTCTGAAAATGAAATCAACATGTTCAAGGAAGAATTTACGAGAAGAGTCCGCTGGCTTCAGTCAATCAACGTAAAGCATTATTTGGCCATTGTTCCCACTAAATTCAATGTCTACTCAGAAAAATTGCCGTTTCATGTACGGCAGTTAACACCAGCGAGTCAAACAACTCAATTCATTGATGCGGTTTCAGACATTGAAGGGATGAACCTGATTAATCTGAAGGACACGCTCCTCCAGGCAGCGCCACTACTTGATGAGAGGCTTTATTACAATACTGACCAACATTGGAATCAGCTTGGGGCGTATGTGGCCTATTCAAAAATTTTAAATGAGATAAGAAAAGATTTTCCTCAGACCCCAGTTACAAGTCTAGACGCAATGCGCATTACCTCAGAAAAGACCAAAGGTACTGGCCTTGCCAAAACGATCTTAATGCAAGAGGAGTTTCCAGACAAAGAAATTCAAATTAGTCCGAGGAATAAAATTTTTGATTTCTCAACATATAAATACACTTATCCGATTCCTGAAAAATTTCCATACAAGAATGAGTTTCAAGTTCACTACAAATCACACGACGAGTCGCTGCCAAAAATCTTGTTCATACGCGATTCCTATTCAAATAATATGCTAGATTTTTTCGGGATGTCATTCAGTGAAAGCATTCTCATCTGGGACAACTGGAACTATAAGTTGAATGAAGAAATCGTGAAAAGAGAAAAGCCTGATATTATACTCACTTTGATTATTGAAGCAAATTTGGAGTATATCTTGTACAAGCACCCAAATGAAAGGGAAGAATAGTAGTAGGCTATTTCCTTCAAAATCAGGAAATTAACAATGGCTGAAAGTGCTTCTTATTAAAATTTTTATATCCCCAACAAAACTGTTGTGCTGGGCATACAGAAGATTTAAATCAAGTTCTTTGCCGTTACCCTTTCCTATTGCATGTGCCATCGTAATGATGCCGGCAGGAGCAGTAAATCGTATAGAATCTTTATCGGTAGTTAGTCGCTCAGCCTCATGTACTTTTAAGGGCCTATTCCCAACAATACTAATGTCTCCCCTTAGCACATTAACGAACCTAGGAACCAAATGTAGTTTTGACTTTTTGATTAATCGAATTAAAATTGAATCAGATTCAGGACTTGTTTCTTCATCTAATTTTTTGGTTTTTATGTGTAAAAAAAGACGTTCACAAATCTCCTGCTCTTCAATCCTTAACAACGGAGAACATGGACGGCACAACTGCTCGCATTCAGAGCAGTTATGATCGTCCGATGTATAGGTGTAATAGCGGCGTGTATTACAGTCTTGAATATCGTTTTGTTTCGTATTGTCTAGATTCATTAGTGTGAGCTGATAAAGATTAAAATTCTTATACCCGGCCCCGACTCGCTTCACTTTTGTAAACACAGGTCCTTTTTGATGTAGCTTAATAAACACGATAAGCAGGAAAAATAACGGAGCAGAAAAAGCAAGAGCCGCAGCGGAAAAGGCGATATCAAAAGAACGTTTTAAAGGAGAAGGGCTGGTATTTTTAGGTGCCTCGTAATTGGCTGTACAACTGGATTGAATTCTAGAATGTAGAAAGCAAATGCGTTCAAACAACAAATCTGTACTGGTAGACTTAAACAACACATCGTCAATAGCGAGTGTACTGGAAAAATTTATTTCTTCTTCCGACAACAGCTCATCAGAAATCAGCAAGAACAGTGGTCGGAGTAATTCGCAAGACATAAGCTCCGGGCTTTGTTTTAGTTGTGCTAGATTATCTGACAATTCATACTCGGTCAGAATTAAATCTGGAGAAATACTTTGGTTGTGAATAACGGCAGAAGCCTCTTCAAAAGTGTAGCAATGTATCAAGTGAAAATTACGGATATCGAAGGCCTGCATTCTAGAAACGAACCATATGTCGGGCCCAATATAGATGCCGCACATGGTTTGTGTATTTTCTGAATATTTTATGTCCTTAATATTATGCTCGAACATATTTCGATCGATTAATCAAATTAGCAATGCGAAGCGTTAGCTCTTGCGGACTAAAAGGCTTTATCATGTATTCGTCAGCACCTAATTCAAAACACTTGATTCGTTCTGCGCTTGTTTCCAAACCGCTTAACATCATTATTGGAATTGTACTAAGGAATGCACTTGCTTTGATGTTTTGCAATAATTTCCAGCCATCTATTTCAGGCATCATGATGTCTGCAATGATAACGTCAGGCTTATTTCCTTGACCTAACCAAGTGAGGGCTTCACTACCATTGGTAGTGGTAATAACCTCGTATTCACTGGATAGCAGATGCTGTAATAAAAGCGAAATGGACGCATTGTCCTCAGCAATAAGAATTTTCTTTTTCATTTGTAGTAAGTTAAGTCCAAGACCGCAGCAAAATCTTCACGGTCTGTAGCAATGGGCTACACCATCACTTATCCAAAACTATTCCAATCGGAACCCGATTGCATCAGTAAAGATTGTTAACCACCTGTTAAACAGTCACTTATGTCTATATATTTTTTAAAAAACAGAATAAAAAAAGAGAGAGAGAAAGAAAACAACTCCCAATATGGGATTGGAAGTCCCAAAAAATCACCTCTTATTTGACAACGCAACTTGATCGATTATAGTCCGGATACAGCTGTTTTCTTCAGAGCTGTGCCTTTTCGGCGACAAGGAGAGTCCTCAACTAAACAGTACCTTGGAATTGCTTTAAGAATCGAATATCATTTTCAAAGAAGTGGCGCAAGTCATTTACTCCAAACTTAAGCATCGCGATTCGTTCAACTCCCATTCCAAAGGCGAAACCAGTGTATACAGAGGAGTCTATTCCGCAATTCTCTAATACGTTAGGATCAACCATGCCACAGCCTAAGATTTCAAGAAACCCAGAGTTCTTACAAACATTGCAACCAGAACCCTTGCAAAGGTTACACGAAACGTCTACTTCGGCGCTAGGTTCTGTAAAAGGGAAATAAGATGGACGAAGTCTAATTTCAGTTTTTTCACCAAACATTTCTTTTGCAAAATACAACAGGGTTTGCTTCAAATCAGCAAAAGAGACATCTTTATCGATATACAATCCCTCAACTTGATGAAAAATGCAATGTGCTCGCGCAGAGATGGCCTCATTTCTAAAAACTCTTCCTGGGGAGATTGTTCGAATTGGAGGGGTCGACTCTTCCATTACTCGGACCTGCACAGATGAAGTATGTGTTCTTAGCGCGATGTTTTCATCTATAAAAAAAGTGTCTTGCATGTCCCTGGCGGGATGCTCTTCTGGAAAATTAAGCGCTGTAAAATTATGCCAATCATCTTCAATTTCTGGACCTTCAGAAACGTTGAACCCAATTTTAGAGAAAATTTCAATAATTTCATTTCTAATAATTGATATGGGGTGTCTTGAACCTAACGGCAGGGTTTCTGCTGGCCTAGAGTAATCCAGTATATTTTCCTCTGCAACCTTATTCACAGGCCCGGCCTTCAACAAGCTTATTTTTTCAATTGCCTGTGTTTTCAAATTATTTAACTCTTGTCCAAACGCTTTTTTATCTGCATTCGGAACTTCTTTAAACTGAGTAAATAATAATGTGATTTCCCCCTTTTTTCCAAGAAACCTAATTCGAAACTGTTCGATCTCATTGAGGTCTTGACTATTAAATGCCATCACCTCACCCAATAAAGACTCAACCTTTTTTAACATGTTGATACAAAAGTAAAAAATTATATGCCTTTGCGTTACTGTTTTGTATTTTGGTCCAATATCCTAATGGTCATAATGACATTTTCCTTAGGCCGACTTTTAGGCCCCACCGGTATGGCGGCAATTTTATCTATCACAGAAAGACCTTCGATAATCTCACCAAAAACAGTATAACCGTTATCCAAATGCGGAGTGCCACCGACAGTAGAATAAGCATTTCTTTGATCTGGAGTAAACGTAAACGGAGTTTGGTTTTTGCTAACTACCGCGCTTATTCTGGCGATGATATTACTCAAAGAATCATCGAGTTTGTTTTTTTGACAGTAACTAACTGCATCGAGATCCGCTTTGTTTTCAGGGTTTCTGAGGTAATCACGAATTATCTTATTGCTATTAGATTGGTTGACTCTTTGTTCTTGAGTCTTAAGCATTTGTTCTGAATACACTTTCCCCTGAACGAGATAGAATTGACTACCAGAGCTTCTTTTCTCGGGATTAACATTGTCTGGTTGCCGTGCCGCCGAAAGCACTCCTTTTTTGTGAAAAAGTGCGGGTAGGATTTCTGCCTTTAACGTATACCCTGGACCGCCATTTCCAAGGGGTTTATCTGCTGCTGCATTTCTACTGCCAGGATCCCCACCTTGTATCATGAATTGATTGATAACACGATGAAACAGCAAGCTGTCATAGTAGTTCTCTTGAACGAGTTTAACAAAGTTATCTCTATGAATCGGTGTTGTATTATATAACTTTCCTTTCATTGTTCCGAAGCTGGTTCGAATTTCAAAAAGGATTTCTTTTCCTTTAGGTGTAACTTTTTTAGGGCTTATGTTTTTTACTAATGGGGCTGATTGGTCTTTTACTTGAGCCAACCCTTGCACGCAAAATAGCGTCATAGCTATGGCCACAAGGGACTTGGAATATACGGTGATTGCTTTCATTGAGATTGAATTTAACTATATTTGTTGACCTAGGTACAACAATAAGGCCAAGCCAAACTTAAGATAAACCTACATTATGAAAAAATTGTCAATAATTTTATTTAGTCTGATTGCGATAACTTTTGCTTTTAACTCCTGTTATAAAAGAAAAGATACCATTGCTCGAGTAACTGTCGTAGATACAGCTGGTGTTCCTGTTGGCGGCGCTATGGTTAGGCTCTACTATGATAATGGCAGCGAAGTGCCGCGAGAGGATTTAGAACAATCTAGCAGTACTGACGCCACAGGCATGGCCACATTTAACTATAACGACCTATTCAAGTCAGGTCAGGCAGGCTTTGCCATTCTAGACATTGATGTCGATACACTTTCTAAAGCTGGAATTGTTCGGATTGAGGAAGAAGAAACGGTCGAGGTCTCAGTTGCTATTTAAATTATATTTTCTGATTCAAAATAGCTTATAATCGCCTCTTTTAAAATGTTTTTTTGTTCACTGGAATCTAGCGGAGGCAGGTTTTCAATATTATCAAAATGAGGCCAACCTTCTTTGTCGTGGCCCAGGAAATGGTAATATCCATAAGGTGTTAATACTGTACAAACACCAATGTGCATTACTTCTACTTTTCTATCTTTTGATAAAGCCAAAGCGCCTTTTCCAAGCTCTTGTATTCCGATTAAAAACAATACGGAAGGAACGTCTAAGTCTCCGTGGTCAGGCCTAAAGAAATTTAATATTTTTTGCCAGTTTGCTTCTAGTTCAAAATTCATGAGTTAACTCATTATGGCTTTAATTCCGGGAAGTTCTTTTCCCTCTAAAAATTCGAGCATCGCACCCCCCCCTGTTGAAACATGACTGACCTCTTTCGACAAGCCAAAGAGATTAATTGCAGCGACGGAATCACCCCCTCCTACTAGTGAAAACGCACCGCTTTGGGTAGCGCGAACAATTGATTTCGCAGCCTCGTGGGTTCCTGTTACAAAATTGGCCATTTCAAATACACCCATTGGTCCATTCCACAATATCGTTTTAGATTTTGATATTGCCTCATGCACATCAGAGATGGTTTTGGGACCCACATCTAGGCCCATCCATCCCGATGGAATACTATTTGTTGCGACAACTTGCGTTTCAGCGTCATTAGAAAAAGAGCTGGCAATGACAGAATCAACAGGAATGATTACTTCAATGTTCTTTTCAGCAGCAGACCTTAGTATTTGTCTGGCCGTTTCTATGTGATCATCTTCAACAACGGAGTCTCCAATATTTCCGCCTTGAGCCTTGGCAAAAGTGTAAGTCATTCCCCCCCCGATGATTAAAATATCAATTTTTTCCAACAGATTATCGATGATATTAATTTTTGAAGAAACTTTTGCTCCCCCAATTATTGCGGCAACTGGTCGATTGCCGGATTTCATCAATGTTGAAACACTTTCAATTTCTTTTTCTATTAAATACCCAAACATTTTATCTTCTGGAAACTCTTTGGCTATGACAGAAGTGGAGGCGTGCGCTCTGTGCGCCGTGCCGAAGGCATCATTTACGTACACATCACCGTGTTTTGAAAGTGCTTTTGAAAATTCAATATTGCCGGCCTTTTCTCTAGGGTCGAACCTCAAGTTCTCGAGAAGAAGAACTTCACCAATGGGCAAATTGCTGGATTTTTCAAAAGATTTTTCCGTTACGATTTCTTCTGAGAAATGCACTTTAGCACCAACTAATTGTTCAACGGTTCCTACCAAATGTTTTAAAGAGAATCGATTTTCAGGGCCACTTTTAGGGCGCCCACAATGAGACATTAACACTACCGACCCTCCGTCGTTTAAAATTTTAGTTATAGTCGGAACGGCCGCTTTAATTCGAGTATCGTCCATAACTTCCAAAGTATTTTTATCTAGAGGAACATTAAAATCTACGCGCACTAAAGCACGTTTTTTAGAAAAATTGTACGTATCTATTTTAGCCATAGCGCGAATTTACTTTTAATCGACAATTTTATAAACCTGAGGACAGATAAATCACTATTTTTAGCAAGATTAAATGCAATATTCATCGTTACCGGGACATCAGAGGCTAAAATTAAAACTATCTGCAAATGTGGACAGTGGACGAATCCCTCATGCGCAGCTCTTTTGCGGTGCTGATGGATATGGCCCGCTTCCCTTAGCAATTGCCTATGCGCAGTATTTATTCTGTGAACAAAAGGAAAAAGGAGACTCGTGTGGAAAATGCGCTTCTTGTCAGCGGGTAGAGTCTTACAATCACCCTGACCTGCATTTTTCTTTTCCTTTCAAGACGGTTAAGAATAAAAAGGAAACATCACATACATATTTCAAAGAGTGGCAAGGGCAATTAGCTGAAAACCAATATTTTGACATTCAAGACTGGAACGACAAGTGTGACATAGGCAATAGCCAACCCATTATTCCTGCAAGTGAAGCAAAATCAATTAGTGAAAAATTAGCGCTGAAATCATTTGAAGGTGGACTGAAGGTGTTGATTATGTGGAGAGCAGACCTACTCAATTCCCAGGCCTCCAATAAACTGTTAAAATTAATCGAAGAGCCGCCAAATGGAACGGTGATTATACTTACATCCACAGATCAAGACCAACTTTTAAAGACGATTGTATCAAGAACACAATTGGTTAAAGTTAATCGAATCCCCGACGAGGAATTAACAGAATATCTGGTTGGAAAAGAAGGGCTGGACAGAGGAAGGGCTAGGTCCGTTGTCAATTTAGCTGAGGGATCTTATTTACGAGTAAAAAGACAGTTGCGCACTTCGGACAATGAACTCATGTATTTTAATCATTTTCAGACCTGGATGCGGCTTTGTTATCAAAAGAAAGTTCTGGAAACATTTAATTGGTCTGAGACAATCGCTGGCCTTGGAAGAGAGCATCAAAAACAGTTTTTACTTTTTTGTTTGCACATGGCAAGACAGAGCATGTTGGGAAATTACACAGACATGCAAATGGTTAGCCTGCAAGGAGAAGAGCGCGCGTTTTTATTAAAATTTGCAAAGTTTATTAATCATAATAATGTTTTGCAGTTAACCGAAGCATTTAATAAAGCCCACTATCACATAGAACGTAATGCCAATCCAAAAATTCTATTTACTGATTTGTCAATAAAGGTGATTAGACTACTCAGAAAATAAATTTCACAGTCAAAACAACAATTAATGTTCCGCTCCTTGACATTTTAATGAGCTAAAAAAGGTAGAATTATCGCGAAGTAATTACATTGAAGGGCAAATAATTTATATTTACAACCATCAATAATTGGTTAATTCAAACAACACTATACCATGGGCTGTGCGTCTTGTGCAAATAAGAATAGTGGTTCAACCCCCAAAGGCTGCAAGAACAACGGAACTTGTGCTACTGGAGGCTGCGATAAATTAGAAGTTTTTGATTGGCTTTCTAATATGGATTTGCCGGAGGGCATGGGTCATTTTGATGTCCTAGAAATACGATTTAAAAACGGCCGCAAAAGCTTTTACAGGAATCTTACGAAAGTATATTTCCAAGCTGGAGATACTGTTGCTGTTATGGCCAGCCCTGGTTATGATGTTGGGGTTGTAACCTTAACGGGTGAATTGGTAAAAGTGCAAATGAGCAGAAAGAAAATCACAGCAAAGAACCATGAGTTACCACAAATTATAAGGTTGGCAACGCACGAAGACCTTGATAAATGGAAAAAGGCAAGAGCGCGCGAATATGAAAGCATGCATGAAGCTCGCAAGATGGCAATACAGCTCAAATTAGAAATGAAAATTTCTGACGTCGAATTCCAAGCAGACAATACGAAAGCCATTTTTTACTACACAGCAAGCGGCAGAGTAGATTTTAGGGAGCTCATAAAGGTGATGGCGGATAAGTTTCGAATCAGGATTGAAATGAGACAGATTGGAGCAAGACAGGAGTCTGGGAGACTGGGAGGGATCGGGTCATGCGGGAGAGAGCTTTGCTGTGCCACATGGCTAACGGATTTTAGATCTGTATCCACTTCTACTGCAAGATACCAGCAGCTGTCCTTGAATCCACAAAAATTGGCGGGACAATGCGGAAAATTAAAGTGCTGTTTGAATTATGAGCTTGATATGTATTTGGAAGCATATAAAGATTTTCCTAGTGCAAATACCAAACTAGAAACAAAGGAAGGTGCTGCTGTACATCAAAAAACGGATCTTTTTAAAAAACAGATGTGGTATTGGTTAAGTGAAGATCGTGGTGGTGGAAAATTGGTTCAGCTTCACCTTGATCGAGTAAAAGAAATCATCGCACTTAATAAGTCTGGCAAAAAGCCACAAAATCTGGATAAGTTCATTCATTTTGAGCCTGAAATTATGGAGCCTCAGTACGAAAATGTTGTAGGTCAAGATGAATTGACGCGGTTTGATGGTAAATTTAACAAGTCGAAAGGGAAAAAGAGGGGAAATAAAAATAAAAGGCGAAAATCTAATTCGCCGAATAGCAACAAAAAAAACCTAATTACGAGCAAGCGGAAAGGGACAAATTCGAATCAAAAATCGAGCCCAGAACAAAAGACTAATGCAAAACGACAAAAGAAGAACAAATAGGCCAGGGCTAAAGATTTTTATAGGGCTAATCTTATCAAGTCTGATTGCTTGTACTGGAAAACAACCCTATTACGAAGAGTATATTACCATACCAGATGAGAACTGGCACCAATCAAATGTCCCGTTTTTTGAATTTGAGATTAAAGACACGCTGCAGAGATATGACCTGTTTTTTAATATTCGACACGCCAAAACATATGAGTGGAAGAATCTTTGGGTGTTTCTAAAATTTGAATTACCAATGGGTATGTATGATAGGGATACTCTAGAGTTTTTGCTTCAAGATTCACAAGGAAGATGGCTTGGAAAGGGATCAGGAAATATGCGAGATGGAAGCTATCTTTTTAAGACAAATACGAGATTCCCATTTCTAGGCAAATACAAGGCATCATTTGAACAGGCCATGCGAGTAGAGTCGATTGAAGACATAACCGACATTGGCTTTAGAATTCAAGAGGTAGACGAATAATAGAAGACCACTAGCAATTAACCAAATTTCGTTTATAATCAATAAATGAGCGTTGCGATTAAAGAGTTAGTCTTCGTATTTTAGATACTGAAATGAAGCAAAAAGCATCTTCAAGAAATAAAACCAGCCAATTAAAAGAAAAACCAAGCACTGGATCGAAGGGCAAAAGCAAAGAACCTACACTCTCGGGCAAATGGAAAAGAAGGCTCTTAATTGGAACATGGCTGGTTGTATTTTCGCCTTTTATTTTGATAGCCATTCTGATGTTTACTATCCCCGCAGAAGAATTGCCAGATTATGCGCTTTTGGAAAACCCCGTAAGCAATCAGGCCTCAACTTTATACGCTGACGGTGAAAAGATCTTGGGAACATTTTTCGTTGACAACAGAAGCAATGTTGCGTACCAGGAGCTTTCGGTAAATTTAGTTAATGCGCTCGTAGCCACCGAAGACGAGAGGTATTACAGTCACTCTGGGGTGGACGGATGGGGGCTGCTAAGGGCGATTTCGGGACAATTATTGGGGCAAAATAAAGGAGGAGGATCAACGATCACACAACAATTAGCTAAAATGATGTTTCACGAGATGCCTTCTCGAGATAAGTGGGCGAGAGTAAACGAGAAATTAGCAGAATGGGTTATTGCTGCAAGGCTCGAACGGCGTTATACAAAAAAGGAAATTGTTGCCATGTATTTCAATCAATTTGATTTTTTGTATAACGCTGTAGGAATCAAATCCGCAGCACGAATTTATTATAATACAACACCAAAAGAGCTCACCATTAGTGAAGCAGCCACATTGGTAGGAATGGCGAAAAGTCCGGTAATTTATAACCCTAAAATGAATCCCAAAAATGCTTTACAAAGGAGAAATACGGTACTCCAGCAGATGGTAAAAAACGGACTTCTTGATAAAGCGAAATTAGAGAGCCTAAAAAAGGAACCCATACGAATTGATTATCGTCCCGAAACTCAAAATACGGGCGTGGGAGCTTACTTTAGGGGCTACGTGAAGAAAGAGGTTCAAAGGATTCTGACCAATACCGGAACGCTTGACCCAGCTGGAAATCCATATAATATTTATCGAGACGGGCTAAAAATATTTACGTCGCTAGACTATGAATTGCAGAAACATGCAGAAGCTGCGGTTGCCAAGCACCTTGGCACGTATTTGCAACCGGCGTTCCAAAAAGATAATTTGAGCAAAAAGCATTCGCCATATGGAGACGAGACAACACGTGAACAGCGTGACAGAAATATTCGCAAAGCAATTGAAAAAACACCACGTTATAAGCAGTTAAAAAAACAGGGCCTTTCGGAAAAACAAATCAATAAGGTTTTTAGCAAAAAAATCTCTATGAAAATATTTGATTGGGCCGGAAGTAACAAGGAGACCAGAGTCATCATGAGCCCTCTTGATAGTTTGTATCACTATAAAAAAATACTTAAAACAGGGTTGGTTTCAATACAGCCTCGAACAGGGCTGGTTAAGGCTTGGGTAGGTGGGCCAGATTACAAGCACTTTAAATACGATTATGTATCCAATGCGAGAAGGCAAGTTGGGTCGACAATAAAACCATTTGTTTATGGCGCAGCCATTGAACACGGAATAATCAATGTTTGTACAACATTTCCCAACATAGAATATTGCCTAGACATACCATATGGCAGGGAGGTTAAGCAGTGGTGTCCAAAAGGATCTGGTTTTGACGGTTTGCCGATGCCTGTTTATTATGCGCTTGGAGCTTCTAAGAACCCAATCACAGCTAAAATAATTAAGGAAAGTGGCGGCACAAATAAATGGGTGAAAGGCCTTTTTGACAAAATGGGACTATCTAATTCATCTTTTCAAACGGTTCCTGCTCTAGGCCTTGGGGTTTGCGATTTGTCACCACTGGAAATGACCTCTGCGCATTGCATATTTTCAAATAATGGAATATATAACGAGCCCATTATGATTGTAAGAATTGAGGACCGAAATGGAAAGGTACTTTTTGACGCCCTTCCAAGGCAGGTTCCTATAATTTCTCCCACTTCCGCCTTTGACGTTCTGAAAATGATGAAATGTGCATTAGGGGTCGTTAATTCTTATTCTGGAAAAGAAGGTGGAACCGCAAGAAGGTTGCGATGGGAGCCGGAATATGGGGGGTTTAAGAACCCAATTGCTGGAAAAACAGGAACCACTCAAAATGGATCCGACGGATGGTTTATTGGGCATACGCCAGATCTCGTTACTGGAGTATGGGTAGGAAATGACGATCGGATCATACATTTTAATTCTGGGACAATTGGCCAGGGGGCACGAATGGCAATGCCAATTTGGGGCTACTACATGAAAGCGGCATACACCAATAAAAAGGTTGCAATTTCAAAAGGGGATTTTCAGCCACCTTCAGCCGGAATACCTACGGTAATTGAATGTGAAGAGGTTGAGCCAAATTGGTAGTTCTTATTGACACTTTACAAGGCGATTATTTGTTACTTTTATCAATTATTAGAAATGGAAGAGACAACAAGAAAAAAAGAGTTTCAAGACCCGCTTGAGTTGAATAACCGTCAAAGAAAAGTACTTTCTAGGAGGAAGAAAAGGGTCATAATTGTGCTGCTTTGGTTGGGCCTCTTGTCTCCAACTTATGGATTAATTTCTATGATTTGGATTTCTAGTTCAGAGATTCCTTCTTTTGAACAGCTGGAAAATCCGAAAAGCCTTTTGGCTTCTACCATTTTCACATCAGATCATGTTGAAATGGGGAGGTATTTTAGAAAAAATCGAACGACTGTTCGGTACCACGAACTAACAGACAATCTCATCAATGCATTAATTGCGACGGAAGATGAGCGCTTTCGAGAACACAGCGGAGTAGATTTTCGAGCAACCGCCAGGGTAGTCAAGGGTATGATTTCTGGAGATAAGAATCAGGGCGGGGGAAGCACGATTTCTCAGCAACTAGCAAAACAACTTTTTCCGCGGGATAGCGGGATAGAGGAGGGAAGTAAAATAGCGTTTGCCAAACGAAAATTTTGGGAGTGGATTGTTGCCTCGAAGCTGGAAAGAAGCTATTCAAAAAACGAAATAATAACGAACTATTTTAATACAATTGAATTTTTGAATAACGCTATTGGAATAAAATCTGCAGCCAGGGTATATTTTAATACAACCCCAGACTCTTTAAAACTGCATGAGGCTGCTATGCTTGTCGGCATGGCTAAAAACCCCAGCCTTTTTAATCCATTGAGAAGACCAGACACGGTCAAGCATCGACGGATGGTTGTATTGGGACAAATGGTTAAAAATGGGTTTATTGATAGTGCAGAATATAACGCCAACAAAGACATACCGCTTGGCCTAAGTTTTACGAAAGTGGATCATCAGGATGGAATTGGAGCATATTTTCGAGAATCCTTAAGGGCAGAAACATCAAAACTTTTTCGACAATCAGAACACCATCTTTGGATTATTGATACGCTTGGAATAGTTGCAGAAAACCAACGTTATTATGATTCGGACTGGCATTATTTAGAAGACGGTAAACCACTCAGGTTTAACTTGAAAGAAGCTGTAGAAACAAAAAACTTTCAATCGATAACGCTAATGACGGACACGACTTCAGCGGCTAAGTTTTTCAAGGTAAGAATCCTAGACGTGGAGGACTTAGTCAAAGTTGAATTGAGAAAGTTTAAGTACGCAAAACCTAATGGCGCACCTTTTGATTTGTACGCAGATGGTTTGAAAATACATACAACCATTGATTCCAGGCATCAAGAATATGCCGAATGGGCTGTGCAGGAGCATTTGAAGTCTGAGCTTCAGGATCAATTCTTCAAGAACAATGCAAAGTGGAAAAGACCTCCATTCTCTGACGACTTAAGTGCGGGACAAATAGATACGATTATGGAACAGTCTAAGCGTCGGTCCATGTATTACAAGCAGCTTTCGGGTACAGTTTGTATGAATTGCCAACGTCCGAAACGATATTTAAGACGTTACATGAAAGACGGGAAGCCCCACGTTAGTTGTTATCATTGTGGACACAACAGTGCGATTAGAACTGAAGAAGAGATTGATTTGGTTTTGAATACGCCAGGCCCCATGAAAGTCTTCGACTGGAAGTCAAAAAGATTTGAAAAAGATACCGTAATGTCACCTATGGATTCCATACGCTATTACAAAAGTTTTCTTCGCGCTGGCATGATGTCTATTGACCCGAGCACGGGATATATCAAAGCCTGGGTTGGCGGGCCCCATTACCGACACTTTAAATACGACATGGTGAAGAAAGGAAGGAGGCAGGTCGGCTCTACTTTTAAGCCATTTGTATATGCGACAGCAATTCAAAACAAGCTAATTGAGCCTTGTCAGGAGTTTCCCAATATAGAGTATTGCATTGATGTGCCCGTAGGAAACGGCAGAATGGAGCCTTGGTGCCCCAATAATTCTGACGGGCAATACGATGGGCTACCAACACCAATAAACTATGCCTTGGCTGCTTCAATGAATAACATTACCGCAGGGGTAATGAAACAGATCCAATACCCTCAAAAAGTACTGGATTTTGTAGGGGGGCTTGGATTAGACACGGCTTCATTACTACCTGTACCCTCGATGGCTCTTGGTGTGTTTGATCTGTCTATTTACGACATGGTTGGAGCGATGGGCGCATTTGTTAATAAAGGGAATTACATCAGGCCCATTTTCATTACAAGAATTGAAGATAAAAATGGCACGGTGCTTTTTGAAGCTCGCCCAGAGATAACCGAAGCCATGCAACCGGACGTTGCCTATACGATTCTTAACATGATGAAAGGAGTTACAGCTGGAGTTCGGCATCCATATAAGGATGCAGTGGCGGGAACGGCAATAAGAATTCGTGGACGTAAGAAAAACAGGCCTTATGCGGGGATTAAATATCCCATTGCAGGAAAAACCGGCACTACTCAAAATCAATCGGACGGGTGGTTTATGGGACTCACTCCAGACCTCGTTGCAGGGGTTTGGGTCGGTGGAGAGGATCGGGCCATACGCTTTAGAAGTTTGAAGCTGGGCATGGGAACCAACATGGCACTTCCGATTTGGGGCTATTACATGAATAAAGTATACGAAGACTCTACTTTAAATGTATCAAAATCAGACTTTGAAAAGCCAACGGGAATGTTAGACATTCAGTTAGATTGTAGGAAATATAGGTCAAACAAAGACGCTGATTTTGATTATGAGGAGGAAATTGATGGTGCAGAAGAGGAATATTATGGTGAATTTTAAAAAAGAAAGATGAATAAAGTCGTAGCCAACGTAAAAGAAGCGTGTGAGGGTTTAGAAAGCGGAATGACAATAATGTTAGGGGGGTTTGGACTCTGTGGCATACCTGAAAATTGCATTGCTCAAATGGTTAATTTAGGGATCAATGACTTAACGTGTATTTCAAATAATGCAGGAGTAGATGATTTTGGTCTAGGTTTTTTACTTCAGGGAAGGCAAATAAAAAAAATGATCTCTTCTTATGTTGGTGAGAATGATGAATTTGAAAGGCAAATGCTAAGCGGAGAACTAGACGTTGAATTGATTCCTCAAGGAACACTAGCAGAAAGATGCAGAGCAACTGGAGCAGGAATTCCTGCATTCTACACGCCTGCGGGTTTTGGTACTGAGGTTGCTGAAGGAAAAGAAACAAGAGAGTTCAACGGTAAAATGTACGTTCTGGAAAAAGCATTTGAACCAGATTTTGCCATTGTTAAAGCTTGGAAAGGAGATACGCAAGGGAATTTAATTTATAAGGGAACAGCCCGAAATTTCAATCCAATGATGGCAAGCGCTGGTAAAATTACCATTGCTGAAGTTGAGGAACTTGTAGCGCCTGGGCAATTGGACCCCAATCAAATTCACACTCCTGGTATTTTTGTGCAACGGATTTTTCAGGGAGAGAAATACGAAAAGCGAATTGAACAACGAACGGTTCGAATAAAAGGATAGAAATGGCACTAGATAAGAAGGGTATTGCTAAAAGAATAGCACAAGAACTGAGAGATGGTTGGTATGTTAATTTAGGAATCGGAATTCCTACTTTAATTGCTAATTATATTCCGCAAGGTATTGAAGTAGAATTTCAATCGGAAAATGGAATTTTGGGAATGGGGCCGTTTCCATATGATGGAGAAGAAGACGCAGATTTAATTAATGCGGGAAAGCAGACCATTACCGCGCTGCCCGGTGCAGTTTATTTTGATTCTGCATTGAGTTTTGCAATGATTAGAGGCCAGCACGTCCAACTCACGGTTCTTGGCGCAATGGAAGTTTCTGAAAATGGTGACATAGCGAATTGGAAAATTCCAGGACGAATGGTTAAAGGAATGGGTGGCGCAATGGATTTAGTGGCCTCAGCTGAAAACATTATTGTTGCAATGATGCATACCAACAAAAAGGGAGAATCAAAATTGCTGCCCAATTGCACATTACCACTAACGGGAGTTAGCTGCATTAAAAAAGTGGTTACGAATCTGGCTGTGCTAGATGTTTTGCCAGAAGGAGGATTTAAGTTAATTGAGCGGGCTCCAGGGGTAAGCGTAGATGAAATAATTGCAGCGACCTCTGGCAAACTTCTAATAGAGGGTGAAATACCTGAAATGGTAATTGAAGAATAAGGAGTCTACCGGCCTAATTAATCAATCTCTAGCACTTCAATTAATTGCTTCGAATGCAAGTTGTACATACTTTGAACTTTACCAGAAGACCAGTGAATCCTGATTGAATCTATTTTTTCGGATTGCCCAAGACCAAAGTGCAATGTTAATGGTTTTTGACCGCCACAACCACCGCCTGACTGTGTACTAACCTCTTGAGTTTGCTTTGTGCTTTTTGTACACACAAGGACTTTGCTCCCAATTGCAGAGCTGTTGCTTTTTCGTCCCTTCAGGTGAACTTTGACCCAATTATTTTCGTTTCCTCCATTATTGAAAAACTGATTTTTTTGATTACCTCCGTTGGCTACATACAGGTCCAGAAACCCACTGCGATTTGAGTCGAAAAAGATCAATGCGTTTGAATTGATGCTCGTATCTGTAAAGCCACTTAATGGGGTGAGCTCAAAATATTGTCCCGAGAAGTTTCGATATAAGTAGTTTGCTCCGTCATTACTTACAGCTAAATCAATCCAACCATCATTATCAAAGTCGCCCCAACAAGACCCCTCGGTTTTACTTGGTAAATCAGAGAGTCCAGCATCGGTTACTTTTTCAAACTGCCAATTGCCCGTATTTCTATACAAGTGGTTTGGACTATCCCAATTGGTAAAGAATAAATCCATAGCTCCGTCATTATTGTAGTCACCAACCGAGCATCCGTATGAAAATGTGCCAGCTTCAACGATAGGTGAGTCTGTAAGTTGTTCGAATTTGTATCCTCCCAAATTTTTGAAAATGTAATTCCGATTTTCACCGGAAATAATTACGTCTAAGAAACCGTTATTGTCAAGATCACTCCATACCGCGTTTAGAGATGAGTGCGCGCCAATGGACAAAACATGATTTGGTGATTCAATAAGCTGGCCATTGATATTTTTATAGAAAACATTGGGCTGGTTTTTATAGTTCACAGCATATAGATCTAAAAAGCCAGAGTTTGTTGCATCTACCCAGGTCATCCCGTAAGTCCAATTATTAATCGCATCATTTTGTGGAAGATCTTTCTTTATAAAAGTGTCTCCAAGGGCTACGAAAACTTGGTTGGGGGCATTATTGACGTTCGCCACGGCTAGATCAAGCTGTCCGTTTCGTGTAAAGTCACCCCAACACGCACCATTCGCATTTAAGCGATCATTAACAAAAGAAAATCTCGCATCTTTTTTAAACGTCCCATTGTCATTTAGATAAAAAAAGTTTTTGTCGTTTGTCCAGCTGTTAGTTGCAAAGATCTCAGGAAAATAATCACCATTTAAATCGACGGCAGTTACACCTTGCGTATAGCTCGAGTCCTGAGCGAGCGAACTACTATTATTCTCAGTCAACAAGATGTGCGACTTACTGTCGACATGAATAGATGCTGCTTCAGGGTTTGATTTATTATTGGTGCAGCAAAATGGATTAAACAATATGAGCAAGAAGTAAAATACCGCGAATCTTTTCATTTCTTTTGCGAAGGTAATAACAGACACAACTTGCTACCAATTAATTGTAGTCCTAATATTGTTCTAACTGGCCAAACAATGATTTTCAAAGGAAAAACATCGCGTTAAATTATATTTTATATTTGCTTGCCTAATGATTAATAAGTTATCCATAGTAATTCCGGCCTACAATGAGGCAAAAACAATTCATCTTATTCTCAATAAGGTGGATGAGGTTTGTTTGACAAATGACATTGCGAAAGAAATTATCATAGTTGACGACTGTTCAACTGACAGCACTAGGGAGACACTGGAAAAATACATGCTTGATAAACCTGGGTTGAACATTAGGCTATTTAAACAGCCAACGAATATGGGGAAAGGGGCGGCGCTGCACAAAGGAATTGAGCTTGCAACGGGCGAATACCTGATTATCCAAGATGCAGACCTTGAGTATGATCCAGAGGAATATAATCATCTTTTGAAGCCTGTTTTATCTGGTTTTGCAGACGTGGTATATGGTTCTCGGTTTATGGGTGGAAACCCACACAGAATTCTATTTTTTTGGCATTCGCTCGGCAATAAATTCTTAACGAGACTCAGCAACATGTATACGAACTTGAATCTTACAGACATGGAGACTTGCTATAAATTGATGAGAACAGACATTGTACAAGGCCTAAATTTACGCGAAGCTAGATTTGGTTTTGAGCCAGAAGTGACAGCAAAATTATCTCGAGTTCCAGGAGTTCGCATTTATGAAGTTGGAATTTCTTATTACGGAAGAACGTATGAGGAGGGGAAAAAGATTGGATGGAAAGATGGTTTTAGAGCAATTTGGTGTATTCACAAGTACAATATTTGGTCAAAAAAATAATGTGGGCAAAGCTGTATAAAAGACCCTTTTTAAAATTGTCTTTCCTGGCGCTAATTCTATTTACATGGATTCTCCAAGATACTTATAAGGACTCTAGGGGTAAAGAGGATTATTTTTTAGAGGATGTAGACCAATATTATAGCTACTTGCCAGCTTATTTTATTTACGACGATCTTGAATTTAAATTTGATCATAGCTATTGGCTGATGCCAACAGCATATGGAAAAAAAGTCCCAAAAGTCACGATGGGTCTGGCTCTAATGAACACACCATTTTTTTTAGTGGGTGATTATTGGGCAAAACACAGTAAGTATTCTCGTGATGGATATTCTTACCCGTACGTCTTGTGTATTCGGCTCGGCACGATATTTTATTTTCTTTTAGGAATGCTATTTCTAGCAAAGTCATTATTGAAATTTTTTAATGAGTTTACGACCGTAATTACATGTGCTCTTGTCTTTCTTGGAACGAACTTGCTTTATTATACGCTTGGTCATGCTGAGATGCCTCATTCGTATTTATTCATGCTCTTTTCGGTTATCATTTATCAATCTTTAAGGTGGCACGCAACAGGAAAAATTAAACCACTGTTAGTCGTTTCTTTTCTTAGCGGCCTTGCTGTTTTGGTAAGGCCCACTGCGGGTTTAATTGTGATGGTGCCCTTATTTTATGGAATCACGAGTGTTGGCCTACTCAAAGAGAAGCTAAGCTTCTTTTGGCGACAAAAATGGAGAATTATAATTTCTTTAGCAATCTTTATCGTGCCGTTGGTTCCTCAGCTTCTTTTTTGGAAAATACAAACGGGGAATTATTTTTTCTTTTCCTATGGTAGTGACGAGCGTTTCTTTTTTACGTCGCCTCACATTCTTGAATTTTTATTTAGCTATCGAAAAGGCTGGCTACTTTACACGCCGATGATGGCGCTTGCTCTAGCAGGCCTTATTTTTCTTAGAGGAAAAGCCAAAGAGTTGTCGCTGCTTGTGCCTTTCATAATAGTAATTGCAATTTATGTGTTTTCTAGTTGGTGGTCTTGGTGGTACGGTGGTAGTTTTGGTATGCGCTCTATGGTGCATTATTATCCGTTACTGGCATTTCCATTAGCGGCACTTATTTCTGCCTGTTTTAATAAGACCACGATGGCTATTGTTGTCACCGTTATATGTGCCTTATTTGTGAGCCTCAATATGGGGCAGGCTCTTCAATACAAAAGGAACATGATTCATTGGGATGGAATGACAAAAGAGGCCTACTGGTTCTCGATTACACACCCTCGTTTTGAGGAAGAACACTGGGCAATCTTTGAATCATACATAGAACGCCCCGACTACGACGCTGCGAAAAAGCCCCAGTGAATTAGCCAACAAAGAATAGTGAATTGCTAGATAACTATTTGTCTTTCTTCTTTTCTTTTCAGATGCGCTTTAATGTCCTCTATTTCGCCCTTAGGGATAGAGTCAATAAGCTTTTTAGTGTAGGCATTTTTTGGATTTGCATATATTTCATCTGCAATGCCTATTTCTTCAACCTTCCCCTTATTCATAACAATCATGCGATCACTCATGTATTTGACAACAGATAAATCATGTGAAATGAAAACATAGGTTAGTCCAAATTCATCTCTTAGCTCATTTAAGAGGTTTAATACTTCTGCTTGCACACTTACATCCAACGCCGAAACAGATTCGTCACAAATAATAAAGCGGGGCTTTACTGCAAGTGCTCGTGCAATACAAATTCGCTGCCTTTGGCCGCCAGAAAACTCATGAGGATAACGATAAAAATGGGCCTCTTTCATGCTTACCCTTTTTAGTAAGGCAATCACGTAGTCTTTTCTATCTACATCGTTATCGAATATGCCATGAACCCGCATTGGTTCCATAATTGCTGCTCCGATAGTCATCCGGGGATTAAGAGAAGAGTACGGATCTTGAAAAATAATTTGAATATTTTTCCGCATTTTTCTTAGCTCACTTTGAGAGAGCTCGGTGATCTCTATACCATCATATTGAATACTGCCACTTGTTGGTTCAATCAGGCGCAATATCGTCCTACCTAATGTTGTCTTGCCACATCCAGATTCTCCAACTAAACCAAGAGTTTCACCCTCAAAAACTTCGAATGAAACACCGTCGACTGCGCGCAACCATCTTTTTGGTTTTCCGAAAAAATTGTTGTTTATCGGAAAATAAGTCTTGAGGTCCTGCACTTTAAGGATGGTTCGTTGGGATAGTACATGTTTGATCCGATTGGCGACTTGCTCATTGGATAATTCAAGCTTATCTAAAACACTTTGAACATCATCAGTGATTTCTACTATGCTTCCATCATTATTTTGAGTCATAAAAGTGCTAGTAGTGGGTAATGACTTTAGTCTCCTTTTTAACGTTGGCCTGCAAGCCAATAAACCCCTTGTATATGGATGTTGTGGGTTGGAGAAAATATCAAGGACATTTCCTGATTCAACAATTCTGCCCTTATTCATAACAATGACCTTATCGGCCAGTTCAGCAATGACGCCAAGATCATGGGTTATGAATAAAATGCCCATTTTCTTTTTGTATTGCATTTCATTCATGAGCTCAAGAATCTCTTTTTGAACCGTAACATCTAACGCCGTAGTTGGTTCGTCTGCAATCAAAATAGAAGGTTCGCAGCTCATTGCCATGGCAATCATAACGCGTTGTTTTTGTCCTCCTGAAATTTCATGAGGGTAGCTTTTGAAGATTTCATTGGGTCTAGAAAGCTTCACTTCCCTGAATAACTGTAATGCCTTTTCTTTTGCATTAACCCCCCCCTTTTGGTGCAATTTAATTGCCTCAACAACTTGATTTCCGCAAGTGTAAACGGGGTTTAAAGAAGTCATGGGCTCTTGAAATATCATGGCAATTTCGTTGCCACGATATTTACGCATTTCACTATTGGGTAGATTCGCTAAATCAACCACTCCTGACGTAGAATGCAATTGGATATTGCCAGCAACAATTTTACCTGGAGGGGATTGAATTAGGCCCATAGCGGATAAAGAAGTAACTGATTTTCCAGATCCAGATTCGCCGACTATCCCAATGGTTTCCCCCCTGTGAAGAGTAAAGCTAACGTTGTTCACAGCAGGAATAATTTCATCTTCCGTGTGAAATTCGGTAACTAGGTTTTTTATTTCGAGTAAAGGTGTCTTACCCATTTTTCTTGTAGAATGGCGAGTTAAGATAATGTAATGCGTACAGTATACAAAAATTCAAGCCGTTGACTTCTCACTTTTTAGACCAAATTCAGCATCTACGGGGTGAAATCACTTCTGTTTGGCTAAATAAGTAATAATTTCAAGACAAGTTGTGTCCTTACTAAAAAGGAAGAGCTCACCTGGAACATTATGATTATTCGAAAAACTCCAATGACTCCAGTCTTCATCAACTTCTTCTCCCTCAAATAATTTGTTGTAATACTCTTGAACGGAGCTGTAGTTAAGAGGGCTTTCGGCGTCCACACAAAATTGAGCTTCAATTTGAGATATGATAGCCATTTGATCAGCGTTAATATGGATTAACCCATGTTTAGAGAGGTAGCTTCTTTGTTGAGAAGGAGTTATTGTGTCTCCTAAGCTAAGGTCAAGGACATGATTTCCTAGCCAGTTTGGAGAATGGACGGGGGGCGCATCAGTTTGTATTTCTTCACAAGAGCACATTAAAACAAGAACAAGAAGCAAAAACTCAAACCGCATGATTAAACTAAAAAAGGCTTGTAAACCCGCCGTTGATATAACTCATAAATAATCGCGGCCTCCATTTTAGAATCTGCCAGACCACGATGGAGTTCTACCATAGTAGTTTCAGGAAATAAAAAATCCCACGCCTCTTGTGCTTTTGGCCACTTGTATCCATAGGGGCCTTGTAGCTTGAAGTAGTTGACACTTTCTTTCATCGGACAATGGATGTCCGGACCTAAATCGAAACCACGAGTTTTTAAAAATGAGCTATCAAAATCCCTATTCCAAGCCGTAATTCGGCCGCAATACCGGTTCAAGATTTCTTGAATTCCAGTTGAATATTCCGATAGTGGTAGCGCATTACGCACTTCATCGATTTGCATAAATCCATTTTCAAAGATCCAAGAACTTCTATGTTTAGCGGTTAATTTGGGGTCCTTAAAAACCTGATCAAAAAGCACTGTTATTCTACCTGAGTTCAGGTCTAATTCGACCATGCCTAATTCCAAGATAAAATCAGTTTTTGGATCTAAGCCTGTTGTTTCAATATCGAGCACTAAGATTTCATTGGACATCGTTTTTGGTTTTTTTATTTTATGAGTACCCCCCGCTTTTCCAATATTGGAATTGTTGTAAAGTGCTTTTCTGAAATCGTCTCTGGTAGAAAAATGTATTTTTTATCAAACATCTTTCGATTCAAATAAAAGCTCACCCAAAATTCATTATTTAGACCAAACACTTCAGGAACAATCTCTTCAATTTTTTTAAAACTTTTTCCTTCAAGAACATCAAGAAAATGCCTAAAAGTAGCCGTTCTCTTACTAGAACCAAATACTTTTCCATAACCCCGCGACGACACAAGAACTCCTTCAATTTTTGCAGGCTTTAAATTAACCAGGTATACATTCCACATTTCATCACCCAGCTCATTAGTTTCTGGAACTATTCCAACGGCGATATCTTCAACTTTTGGTATTTCTATGTCTTTAAGCATTCATTTCTCTAGTTAGCCCAAGTGCAATATTAATATAGTTGTAAATGTCTGAAGGGTGGCCGGCAGAATCTACTGTTCCTCTTTCCCAGCCTGTGCGAAGAATGACAATTTTTTCTGAAGGTATTGTGATAATGTATTGACCAGAAATTCCTCGGGCGTAATGCACATCGAACCCTTTATAATTCAGAATCCACCAGTGTAGACCATATTTGATTAGAGGCTCATCATTACAGTTTAAATTTGCTGGGATAAAACAGCTGTCCACGTATTTTTCAGGCACAATTTGCTGTTGGTTCCACACGCCTTTATTTAATATTAATTGACCCAACTTAGCGAAGTCTCTTGGTGTAGCGTAAAAGCAGCAGAACGCCTTAGCACGACCTTCTTTTTTGTCAAGATTCCAATACGCGTCATGCTCCGCTCCAATTTTTTTCCAAACATTCTTCTCGGCATATTTTGCGATAGACATTCCCGTAATTTTCTCTATTAAAAGCCCCAATATTTGAGTGTTTCCACTTTGATATGAGAATTCTTTCCCGGGAGCATCAACAGCGGTTAAGCTGCTTATTAATTGATCCAGATTGCTGCCATAATAGGCTCCTGCAGCGTCTGAAAATGGATTAGCACCACTTTCGTGCCAATCTAGTCCAGAGCTCATGGTTAAAAGATGTCTTATTGTAATTCGCTCTTTTCCAGCAGTGTTGAATTCAGCCAAGTATTTGCCTACGCGCTCGTCTAATGATACTATAAGTCCATCTTCTTTAGCAATACCGATTAGTAACGAAACGAGTGATTTAACAGCAGAAAAAGAATTAGTGGGGTGGTTTTTATTGAAATGGCTCCAATATTGTTCTAAAATTAGTCGTTCATTTTTAATCACCAGAAAAGAGGCTGTTTGGATACTTTCTAATTGTTCTAGCTGAGACGCGGACAATGTAGAAGTGTTCTTTGTTGATGGATGCTTCCAAGAATACGGGGTTTCACTGGCAAAGAGAGTATCATTAAAAAAGGAATCTTTTTCATCTATGCCTGGCCCACTTCTTCCAACGAGGTAGGTCATGGATACCCCTTTTAAAATGTAGCCATAGCCAGTAGCCCAAAGCCCAAAGCTCAACAAAGCTGTAATCGATACAAGCCATTTCAAAAGACGCTTTATACTTTTCATTTATCTAATAATAATCGAAATCAAACACATTTGCAAAGTTTGTTTTTAGTGCTGCTTTAAGATGGTCTAGATTGATTGTCTCTCCAATTTCTTTTTGCATAGAGGTAACTTGTTTCCCCTCAATTCCGCAAGGAATAATATGACCGAAATAGTTCAAATCTGAATTGACATTGAAACCTATTCCGTGCATGGTTACCCACCTGCTACATTTGACGCCCATAGCACAAATTTTCCGGGCACGGGAAGGGATGTTTGGTTCAATCCAAACTCCGGTAAATCCAGGTAGGCGATCCGCAATAATTCCGTACTCTTTAAGTGTAATAATGACTACCTCTTCTAGAAACCGAAGGTATTTATGAATGTCGGTAAAAAAGTGATCCAAATCAAAAATGGGATAAGCGACTACTTGTCCGGGTCCGTGATAGGTAATGTCTCCGCCACGATTAATTTTATAAAAGGAAGCGCCTTTTTCTTTTAAAATGGCATCTGACAGTAATAAATGATCTTTGTTGCCGCTGTTGCCTACGGTATACACGTGGGGGTGTTCACAAAACAACAAGTGGTTTTGAGTCTCGTTACCGTTACCGGGGTTTTTTCTTTTATCAATTTTGACACCAATGGATTTTTGAAAAATTGTGGTTTGATAGTCCCAGGCTTTTTTGTAGTCGACGAGACCCAAGTCTTCAAAATGTACTTTTCGCATTAGACTTTAGCTAATTCCGATTTTAGATATTCAATTACTTTTATTTCAACCGGGTCTACATCATTAGATTCTGCTAAAAGAATTGAAATCCAATCGCCAAGTAAAATATGGTAAAAGGCCTGTTCAATGTGATTGGCCCCTTTGGCATTTAGTTCTAGGACAGTCGGGGTGTAATTTTTAAAGATTTTTTGGGATAAGTCCATCCGAATTTTAGTTCTAGGATTATCGAAATCGCTTCTGAAAATTAAAACAGCAATGCTGTCATCTCCCCCTCCCCAGCCAACGAGTTCATTATGATTCATTTCTGGTAGGGCATGATGCCAGGCTAATTGTTTAGAATTTTCGTTCAGTTGTTGTCTAAATCGTTCGATAACCCCAGCAAAAACAGAATCACCGTAAGCCACAATTCGTTTTCCGTTTATTTTCGTTACAATGGTTTTGGCAAGATTGATAATAGACTCTTTTTCGGCGAGTAATAATTTTTGTGCCGTTTTTATTTGACTTAGATAATTACCGTTAATCAGACCGTAATGAACGAAAAGGAAAAAAAGTTGTGTAAGGGAGTATGCCAGCATGGCTCTAGGTGGATTTCCGCCGGGCACTAAGATGCAGTTCCATTGATTGTCTTTTGCTAGGGCTTCAAGTTGCCCACCTGAGGTAATGCATGCAATTTGAGCTCCTTTTGATTTGGCTGCATCAATTGCGTTCAGGGTTTCCTCGGTATTGCCCGAGTACGAGCACCCAATCAGTAATGTGTTGTGATCAACAAAATTGGGGATACCATAGTTCTTATGAATGACGACTGGGACATTAAGTTCGTGGGCAACTAACTGAGAAATAATAGTTCCTCCAATTCCAGATCCACCTAGACCAGTTATTACAATGTTGTTGATTTTTTTAGTTAGAGGTGAAAGTTGTGCACCCTCTCCAATACTAATTGCATCTGAAAGAAATTCGGGAAAACGGTCGATCAATAGTTTCATGCACTAATTTGTTTAGCAAGCGAAGTTACGAATTAAGTACAATGACCAATATGGTTAATCATAAAAACGAGGATAAATTAATATCTTTGAGCCCAATAAATTAAGTAATGAGTCAAGAACTTTCTGAAATTGAATTACAAAGGCGAGAATCTCTAAATAAATTAAGGGCACTTGGGATAGAGCCGTATCCCGCCGCCCTATATCCTGTTGATGCGCTATCTGCCGAAATGAAGAATAACTATTCTGAAGGGAAAAAGGTTTGTTTAGCGGGCAGATTAATGCGAAAGAAAGTTCAGGGGAAGGCGTCATTTGGTGAGATTCAGGATTCAGAAGGCAGAATACAAGTCTATTTTAATAGAGACGAGATCTGTACAGGAGACGACAAGTCCATGTACAATGATGTGTTTAAGAAGTTGCTTGATTTAGGGGACTTTCTTGGAATAAAAGGAGAGCTTTTTAAAACCCAAGTTGGGGAGATTACGGTTTTGGTTAAAGAATTTCAACTATTAAGCAAATCCATTAAGCCGCTTCCGCTGCCAAAGGTGGATTCAGAAGGAATTGTTCACGATGCTTTTTCTAATCCCGAAACACGCTACCGTCAGCGGTATGTGGATTTAGTGGTCAACCCATCCGTAAAGGAAACGTTTATAAAAAGATCTAAGATTATTTCTGCAATGCGGGAATTTCTAAACAGTAAAGAATACATCGAGGTTGAAACGCCAATTCTTCAGCCAATTCCTGGTGGTGCTGCGGCGAGACCTTTTGTTACGCATCACAATGCGTTAGACACGCCATTGTATTTGCGAATTGCAAACGAGCTTTATTTGAAAAGACTCATTGTTGGTGGGTTTGACGGTGTTTATGAATTTGCAAAAGACTTCAGGAACGAGGGAATGGACAGAACGCATAACCCTGAGTTTACTCAGATGGAAATTTATGTTGCCTACAAAGATTATCTATGGATGATGGATTTCGTAGAAGAAATGCTTGAAAAAATTTGCATCGATGTTCTGGGAACAACTTCGATACAAATTGGTGAAAAAGAAGTAAGCTTTAAGAGACCATTTAAACGGATTTCGATGCTTGACTCAATCCAGGAACACACTGGAATTGACATAGGCAATATGGATTTGTTAGAACTTAGAGAGACATGCAAGAAGCTTGACGTCGAGATTGATGAGAGCATGGGAAAGGGGAAGCTGATTGATGAGATTTTTGGAGAAAAATGTGAAAGCTCTTATATACAGCCTACATTTATTACAGATTATCCAGTAGAAATGTCTCCGCTGTGTAAAAAACACCGAAGCAACCCAGAATTGACCGAGCGCTTTGAGCTCATGATCAATGGAAAGGAACTGGCTAACGCCTACACTGAGCTCAACGATCCAATTGATCAAAAAGAACGATTTGAAGAACAGGTAATGCTTTCGGAAAAAGGGGACGATGAAGCCATGTTCATTGATTTAGATTTTGTGCGCTCATTAGAGTATGGCATGCCGCCAACCTCAGGAATGGGAATCGGGATAGATAGATTGGTTATGTTATTGACGAATCAACAATCAATTCAAGAGGTTTTATTTTTCCCTCAAATGAAACCTGAAGTGTTCGGAGGTAAGAAAGGGCCTGAACTCTCTGAAAATGAGAAATCTATTTTTAGTATTCTTTCAAAATCGGGATCAATGGACTTGACCACTTTGAAGGAAGCTTCGGGCCTTTCAAACAAACAGTGGGACAAAGGGATTAAGGGGCTTGGGAAACACGGGCTCACAAAAGTAATCAAAACGGAAGATGCGCTTTTGGTTGAGGTGGTTGCGTAAAAAGATTAAAATAAAAGCTCAATATCCAGCGATTTTAGAGGCAAGTACTTTAACTTCTCAATAGATTTTATTCTAGCGATTAATTCCAAACCTTTATCCATTCGAGCAGATACAATAGCGCTGACCTTTTCAGGAAGATAACCCAGTTTAAACCCTTTGAAGGAGACCTGCACAGCACTTTTGTAATAATGGGCGCTGTCTCGGGTTAAATCAAGAGTAACGCCTTTTGAAAGGTGGTGATAAATGTATATCATGTCGAAAGATGATAAGTCCATAACGCGTGTTAAAATACCTAGTTCTGGAATATTGTGGTTGGGTCTTGAAGCTGCTAAATTGTTCATGGAATGAGGTTTATGCACTTTTTAATGCTTTGATGGTATTGAATGCGTAGTTTTTTAATGTTAATGGGTGTCCTAGCTCTTTAATCAAGTTAACTTCACAAATTGAATTGGTGTTGGAGACAATGTGCTCAGAGATTAATCCGTAAAGGTCTAGCTCATGAACGGAAGACAAGATGCCCATTAATCGATTTAGCTCGTAAAAATCAATACAAATGGTTGTGTGGAATCGATTGTTGTTTTTTTCTATTTCGCACTCTAGAAGGAGGCCATCATCATTTTTTTCAAAAACTATATAGTTAATGTGAACGGATTCGTACCCCAATTTTAAACTTCTTTCAAGAAGTGATTTTACTTTACTCATATCGTTTGAATTAATTGCACGATACAAATTTGCGGCACATGTACGTAATCTAATTACGTAGTAAAACAGGACTTACAAAAACGTCATTGGATTGATTCACGCTTAAAATGTGATTTTTCGCCAATCACTTTCTATTTGATACATGTCTGACATAATAGACAAAAGACGTTTAAAAACCAGTAGATTATGCGGACTCAACATTTTTGGATGACTAATAAATTGAACATAGTCGTTATTATTAATAAAGGAACAGTATTGTCTCAGCTTAGGCAAAGTTAGTAGCTCAATAGAGAGCATTTCCATGTGCAAATCATATTTTGTCGATTCCCCATTACTAACGAATTTTACTCCTTTCCCATCTCCATAATTTTGGCCATGCTTTATGCGCCAAAGAACTTTTCTCATTATTCGATTGGCGAAGGTGTCAGCCTCCATAGCTAGGCTGCTAATGGGAAATTGCAGGTATTTTCCGTTCGGTGATTTGGACGCTACCTGAGTGTTAAATCGGTAAGGAGAAGAATTGGGCTGAATCGAGCTAAAGTCAAAACTCAAAGCGTTGGTGTCTCTGCGGCTGCCGCCCATTACACTGAAATCTGCAACAATATTGTATTTATCAAAGAGGTTCGAAAAATCAGCGAATGGTTGAATTGACCACCCCCCAGCGCGATACGCATTAATTGAAAATGGGATGCTTGATTCGCGAAGTATTTCAGAAAGGCAATCCATGGACTGATCAAACGCGTCTATCCTTTCTTGTTCTGTTAAGGAATGAAATCGGTATTTAGAAAGATCCAGAAGACTCCAAGTATTTAATTCTGAGTCATAGACTGCGTCAAGCCAATGTGGGTGAATGTGGGGATAAACACAATGCCCATTATTTACAAGCCACACCAGTTGCTTTTGAATCAGTTTAAAATCTGTCGCAGCTTTTGCTGATTTGCTGGCAACTTCTTTCAAGCGAACAAGATATAAAGTGTCGACAAAAAAAATTCCGCGTAAATCGAATTTTTCTAATAAGGCAACGACTTTGCTGGTGGGTTTCAACATGCAGCCTTCAACACTGCCACTATTAGCGCCTAAAAATAATTCGTAATCAAATGTAAACAGTATCTTTTTGCTTCGCATTACAGCGCATTTTTATTCGGAAAAAATACAATTCTTTAGTGATACATGTCAAGGATGTTAGAAACAATGGTTTTAATTCGTGTCACGTATGTTTTGGGCTTGAGTATCTTTACTTGTGATCCGTAACTTAAAATAGCCATATCAAATTCTGGAGTTGGATACAATTCAAATGAAAAGAGCGCTCCATCTTCAGTTGTTTTAATTAGTTTTTGCGAAGAATGAAGCGGCTGTGAATTGAGATATTGCATTAAAATAGTATTTGCATAAAGTTCTATTTTTTCTGGCTCTTGGTCATTCAATGTAGTAATGCCAATCGTGTATTTAAAATAATTGTCAGCGCTAAATGAGTCCTGAGGAATAAAATAGGATTCACTAACAACAAGGTCACGAATTCTGTCTAAACCATAGGTAATGACTCTGTTTTTTTCTTCGCAATAACCAATTAAGTACCACCGGTTGCGATATTCTTTTAATAAATGCGGGTGAACAATTCTTTCTTTCCACCCTTCGGACTTAGCGGCTTTGTAGCTTTTATATTTAAAACTGACTTTTAGTTTTTCTTTAATTGTTTTTAATAGGGGCTGCAAATGTTCTCCCCCACCAGTAGAAACTGTAGTTTCGAATTGCACAAACTGATCAACGGCTGTATCTTGTATGTTGCTTGAAATGTTGACACGATCAAGAATTTTTTCAATGGCAAATTCTACTTTTTGAAATACCTCTACGCCTTTAAATTGTTCAAATATATTGGCCGCAAATTTTATTGCGTCAATGTCATCTTCACTTAAAGGAATGTTTTCCAGGCTATAATTAGGGTCTGTGTAGTGATATCCTTTTTCGCGTTTTACGTATTTTATCGGCGCATCGTGTTCCATGCGCATAGCGAAAATGTCCTTTTCAATTGTAGATTCTGATATGTGAGCTCCATGCATAGAGCCATATAAGTTTTCCTCACATAATTGTCTCAAGTCCTCCTTAGAAGGGAAGGGGTCATATTGATTTCTAATAGCGCGGTCGATAATTCGATACCTTATTTGTGCGTTTTTTACGGAAGGCATAAATTCTGTTTAAACAATGATACGAAATTGACCTGAGTGTTGCGCTAATAGAATTATGTAATAAAGAGATAGCCCACAGCTTTAAATGATGTTCGTCTAGGTATTTTAACTATTCGTAGACAATAACAGGCAATAAGGCAAAACAGAGGCAACCGATTAACAGTTTTTATCGTTATAATCAAAGTATTGACTATTCAATGCGAACCAAAACCCACATTGATGAGAAAAACACTGTTTTTTCTTATGTCATTTCTATGCCTCTTTTCTCTATCCTCAGCGATAGGGCAGGGAACTGCTATTTCTGAAAAAAGGCAAAAAAACAGCGTAAATCTTCAAACCAAAAATCCTTACGAAATTAAATCAGTGAAAATTCAGTCCAAGACTGTACTTAACAAACCGCTGGGAGCCCTTGGCGTTGATAAATTTAGTGTTGTATGCTCACAGTCACGGGACGAGCTTGAAAATCAAATTAAGCTTTTGAGAAATGAGATTAGAAGTGATCGGGAATTGAATAGGGATGTTTCTGCGTCTAAAAAGTATCTCAAGACGTTAATATTTCGAAAAAAAACATTGAAAAAGTATAACCAAAAGAGCGCTAAAAAACCTAATTTATTATGATGTCTGTACAATTTCAGGTTTTACATGTTTGGGTAATTTGCTTTCTGTTGGCTTTGTTTTCGAATGTATGTGCGCAAGCTCCTGTAGACAATCCTTGCCCGGCGTCTTCGCCGCCAGCCGGAGCAGAGTGGCCCATTAATGGAAACTGTTTTTCAATGAACACAAACGGAATGTCGCCGCTATTTGACCCGGTGTCGTGTAATTCGGGTTTAAATGATGATGCTTGGGCTTGGTTCACTGGCGACGGAAACAACATAACCGTCGAATATACACCAGCGGCTAATCGAGACGCTGTGATGCATGTCTTTTCGACATCTGCACCCTGCAGTGTTACCATGGAGGGATGTTCTGATAACGGTGGTAATGGAGTTGCTGAAACAGTAACACTTAGTCCGTCAGTTCTGGGAATGGTTTATTTTGTGCGCGTTCAACGATGGGCTAGTGATAATAACATGACAGGTACACTTTGCGTTACTACTGCTGGCTCAGGTGGTGGTGGTGGTGCAGGAGACGATTGCGGAAATCCCACGGTTTTGGCGTGTGGTGTGACTTTAGCGGGAGAAACGACCATTGGCCATACTGACACTGAAAGTGCATGGTCATGTCTCGGTATTCCAGGAACAACACCTGGAGAAGATCATTTTTATTCTGTGCAGTGGCCCGATGCTGCCGCAGGAGGAACGATTAGACTGACTTTTACAAACGTAACCGACGCTAATGACACCTATATGGAAGTATTATCATTAGGAAACACATGTGTGCCAAACGCCTGTGTTGATCATGATCAAATGGAGATATTGCTCGGAACATTTGGAACAGGACAAAATTTCATTGAATATACAGTGGGCGCCGGGATAGCAAACTATTATTTTGTTGTAGATGCACAAAATAATGGAATCGACTCGTATGACATTGATGCGTTTTGTTTTGCATCAGGCATTGAATTGGACAATGTCAATAGTTGTGCGCCCTTGCCTGGAAGCGCTCCAGCAAATCAGGGATACTACCAAACCTGGGATGGAGCGGCGCCTGACGCATCTGTTACTCCTGCGGAACTGGCGGCGATGGCGGGAAACACTTACACAATTTGCGAAAACGTATATATTGAAAACCCTTTAGGCTGGGAATGGCTTAAAAATGTGGAACTTACTCTCGGAGAATGCTGGACTAACCCTTCGAATCTAACACCTGACGGAAATAACACGGCTTTTTACGCGACTACGGCACCTAGAACAGGTGATTGGGCCGGGAATATCGTAGGGGGTTCCCCTATTGTTCTTGAGTGGGACTTCACTCATGACTGGGTTGCCGCATGGGGCGATGGAGATGTGTGCTGCTATGCTTGTAATTTATATTCTTTTTGCTTCGATGCTGAAGTGGATCCCACTTGTAATGTAATCAATGGATTTCAGAATCAGATTAGCGGAACAGATGATGGAATTGGCGGCGGTGGTGGTGGTGCCGTTAACGCATCAAATGTCACCCTTTCAAGTACAAGTAGTACTGTTTTGCCTGTAGAATTAATTTCATTTAATGCCTGGCCAAGACTGGAAAATAATAATCAGATAGTCGTTATTAATTGGGTTACTGCTTCAGAAACGAATTCGAACTTTTTCTCTTTAGAAAGGTCTTCTGATGGCATAGATTTTGAGGAAATTCAATCCATTTCTGGGGCGGGAACAACAACAGATATTTCTAATTATTACACGCTTGATGATCAGCCTTTGAATGGAGTAAGCTATTATAGATTGAAGCAAATAGATTTTGATGGTCGTACGGAATACTTCGACATGGTAGCGGTTAACATTGTTTCACGAGTATCAGAGGTTAGTATTTTCCCAAACCCGGTAAATGAGGAGCTAATGCTGTCGTTTAATGCGAACAAAACCAGTAAAGAATTATCAATTGTATTTTATAGCATTGCCGGGCAAAAGCTTAACGAGCGAAAAGTACAGGTTCGAAAAGGAGTGAATAATATTCGTTTTGACACAGGCCATCTGCCAATGGGAATGTATTTTGTTTTAATCGGCAATCACTCTGAGTTTGAAAAGGTAAAGTTCACGAAAGAGTAATTCGAAAATCGCTGTTGTCCTTAAAAAGATTTGACAATGCTAAGCTCAACGCCTGCTGCAAAATTACGCGAAGACTTAATTTGACTTTTACTTAAGCGTTCGTTTCTTGAATGGCTTGTAATACTGCAGCTTCCCGCAATTCCGAACCTCAAAGAAAGTAGTTCAGATAAGTTATATGTACCTCCGCCTTTTAGGCCCACTGCATAATCCTGGTTTGAAATACTTTGGGCTTCAAAGCCATCGGACCGCAATAAATATCGACAGGAAACAGACCCCCCGTAATATGGTGAAATCAATCTTGTAGACGAACCATGCTTTAACACGCCCAATCCAACGCTTACGTAATTAAGTTCTTTGCTGGTTGTGCCAAATGTCCCCTCGTGATATGCTGAAATTGATTGACCTAGATTTAGGCTTGAGACACTTAATTCAAGAGATATACTTTTACTAATCCTGCGTCCAAATAAAAGTGAATAGGTAGGCTGGATGAATAAGGCGTTGGCAGAAAGAGATTCTTTATTTGTTGCTTTTTGGAAAGCACTGTTGAACATGGTTACGTTACACAGATTGATTGAAAAAGCGGCATAGTTAGATGGATTAACTGTGCTAGCGTTAACATTCTTAGATGAAATCGAAGCGAGCTTCTTTTGATTCCAATCAAAGCGATTAGGGTCTAAAATTGCGGCATACGAAAGAACATTTATAGGGCCACTTAAATTTACGGAATTGGGAGTGTTAAAAGGAGCCTTGGTTTTAGTAATAAGCACATCAGGACCTGTGGTTGTGTTATTAAAAGGTAATGGAAGTGTAGGTTCGCGCTTAGATTGTTGGTTCCCGTTTTGGTTTAGGGTATTTTGATTTCCAACTTCATTATTTTCAGCATTAAAAGGGGTCAAATGAATGGCCGACAAGAGATTTTGTCGAGGAGCATAATCTTTATATCCGCTCGTTCCGATAAAAAGCAAACATCCGACAACAATAATTGGCATTAGGAGAAAGGATATTTTGGGTTGCCAATGACTTTTTACATTTGGAATTTCATTTGCAATAGCATCCCAAATGTCAGGAACTGGCTTGCCTTCTATTCCTTCAAATGAGGATTTGTACCAGTTATGTAATTCATCATTTTGCATAGGCTAATAGCGATTCGCTATCGAAGTATTCATTAATGTTTTCCCGTAATTTTTTCTTTGCTTTAGCCAATTGAGATTTTGATGTGCCCGTAGAAATTTCGAGATTTTTTGCAATTTCTTGATGGGTAAAGCCCTCTACAAAAAACAAGTTCAGTACAGTCCTGTAGCCGAGTGGTAATTTGGAAATGATTATCTCAAAATCTTCAACTTCAAGCTGACTCAATGCTGTATTGACATCCCAATCCAAAAAGTTTTCCAATTGATTGTCTTTTTCAATATAGACATAGGACCCAATTTTGTTCGTTCGAATGTAATTCAGGCAGTTGTTAACAAAAACGCGTCTTACCCATCCGTCAAAGCTTCCTTTTTTCTTAAAACTTTTAAGGTTGTTAAAGACCCGAATAAAACCCTCTTGTAACATATCTTCTGCCATGTCCCTATCGGACGCATAGCCCAGGCAAACTGTAAACATGGGGCTTCTGTACCGCTCATATAATTCGTATTGTGCTTTTTTATTACCACGGATACAATTTTTAATGAGATGGGAATCACTATTTACGACAAGCTTCAAGTCTTATAAAAATCTAACATCTACGTAATTTGAGATATTCATTAGGATATAAAGGTACAAAGATTGGTTGGAATCACCGTCTACTACTATCGTACCAGACCCGGAAGCTGCATCGGTCCATGATGATTCGGGAATTCCATCCAAGAGGGCTGTAACGTCAAATTCAATGTTGGCGGTTCTATCTACTTTCTTAGATAAAAGGATAGTACTAGACCCATCAGCATCTACATTATCTGCACGGATCAAAATGTCAGAGTCGATGTCAATTCTAAAGTTGTTGAATGCTCCTCCAGAAAAGTAATGTTTCCCGTTAATCCTTAACGTATGAGAAGCCCCTGAATTGCGGGACAATAGAATCTCTGTATTTAAGTCTGTATAGGTGCCTTGCGGGATGTCAAATTCAATTAATTCAATTTGATTATCATTCAATTGTTTCTCTATGGTTTTTGAAATACTAATATTTCCAGCCTCTTCCCGAACTCCCTCAAATGATAATGTTTTAAAGTAGAAAGTAGATGAGGTAATTTCATTAACGCCAGAACTACTCTCGGTATCGAAGATCACGTTAAAATTACATTGAGTGGGTTGTTTCCATTTTCGCGAGCACCCCATTAAGAGTGCAGATAGAACAAGGGCTACGGTAACAGCTTTCATAAAAAAATTATTGCGTTAAAATTACAAATTAATTATGAGGCAACCGTTCATAAGACTTTAGTTGTCTTATTTCAAAGTCGGAAATATTTTGTTCTTAAATAATAGAATTTTAGAAAAGATACACCCGAGTAACACTTGAGGCGTTTGCGGTTTCATTTCGGATGGCTTTCGCTAAAATAAAAAGTATCAAAATTAAGGGCTAGGATGCAGCCTTTAATTAATAAGAAATTATTGCTTATCAAGCCTAAATGTTGTACAACTTACCTGATATAAAGCCCTCGTATTCGAGGGCTTTACTTTTTTCAGGCAAAGGACATTAATCTGCTTAAAATGAAAATAGTATCATTTCTTAGGGCAACCCAAAAGCAGGTTGCCTATGTCTATATAGTATGAAATGCAAATTGTAATAGATTTCTATTGCAGCTATGTATGATTCTAGTTGTTGCATTTACTTGCAGCACCAAAAAAGTCAGGAGATGGGACCTGGCTTTTTTGTTTCCAACAGTTTCAAACGATAGATACTATATAGAATACTACTTTGACTTATTTGCATCGTAACGGCAACCAACGATCCGCTCTTGACGGGACTTAAAATACTGATTGGGTTC
>CAJQPO010000012.1 GCA_905480225.1 uncultured Flavobacteriales bacterium
CTGGAGGTACCACACTTAAAAGAGGTTGTCAATAGCAACCTCTTTTTTATTTTTTAATCCCCAACTTTAATTATTCGTTCTATCATTTCTGTGTTATTATTTGACAACTTAAGAACATAAATGCCTTTTGGCAGAAAAGAAAGATCTAGAATCGTGTTGTTTGATTGGATATTGGTAATGTGTCGAACCAGTTTTCCATTTTGATTATATAGAAAAAGATCATGCAGCTGTTCTTGAGATTGGATGGTAATTTGATTTCCCGAAGGATTAGGGTAAATATTTAGTTCGGTCAACGAATTGTCTATTTGCACCGATGTGGTAATGGCGTTCACCGTTTGCACCAGCGTATCCGACATACAGCCATTTGACGCAATCATTTGAACCTGAAACACGCCCGCAGATAAATAACTATGAAGCACTGTATCTCCTGTTCCTATATTACCATCCCCAAAATCCCAACTAATGGACGTTGAATTATTGGTAGAACTAACCAATTCAAACGTTAATCCTGATAACTGCGAAATAGACCAATCGGCAACTACATCATTATGGCCGATTCTCCAAGTCGATATACTGTCCAAAACAACCCTTTCCGCTAATACCTGAATAGCACGGGCATCAGCAGCCGACAAAGTACTGAGATAAGATGAGCCAATAGGAGATTTTCGCCAAATAGCAGCATAAAAAGTACAAGCAGCGACATAGGTTCCTGCTACACTTGGATGACTTTCGTCCGGCGAATACAATTCCAGCGCTGGCAGCGAGTCTCGAACTTGCTTCCAAACGGCACCAACTGGTGAAACCGAAGCATCATTGTCATGGGCCATTTCCAAATAACTTTCCCTCAATCTATTCTGCATGCCATCATACGTGCAGATGGGAGGATAAAACGGGCAATTCGAGGCATCACCATTCTTTCTGCCCCAAGTCATGAAAAAAAGTGGTTCCACGCATTGATCTGCGGCCCGAATTGAATCACAAATAATTGCAGCGTATGGATAAACATCTGTAGCTACCTGCGAAGGAGAAAATGAAGGTTCCTGACTCTGACTTTGTATTGCAACAAAATCCCAACCACCTACCGCAATCTTTCCCAGCGAAGTCGCATTGGTTGAATGCCCTTGCATGTTCTGTCCACCGGGCGTATTCTGGTCATGAGTCAAGGAGTCTCCAAAAGAGTTGGCCAGCAGTTCTAAGGTATTAGGCAAATTATTTACATACGTATAACTATTGCCTAGAAAAAGTACATTTTTAGATTGCGCGTTGGACCCAACCACTATCAAAACAAACAAAAGCAACACGATTAATTTATTCATTTCTAATTAAATTATTTACTTAATGCACTAAGCTAGGAAATTACATTCATTTTTTTAAGTCCGCAGAAGGTATAATGAACCAATTATTACCTTTGCAGCATGCAAGCAGGAAGAGGTAGCCTTCGTATCATTTATGTATTAGCTGTTTATGTAGTATTACAACTAATCTGGTGGGGGTATCACATCATTCAATTAACCAAAGAAGTTGAACCTTCTGAATCTTTTAATAGTAAAGTTTGGATGATCATTGGGGAAGGGTTCGTCTTCATTTTAATCCTATCCATTGGGTTATTTAAATTAAGACAATTGCAAAAAAGAGATGATGCCTCTAAGGAAAAAGAAAAGAACTTTCTGCTGGCTGTTACACATGAATTAAAAACACCAATAGCGAGTAATCGGCTCGCATTAGAAACCATTCAAACCCGAGATTTAACGTCAGCTATTAATCAAAAATTAATTGTCAGCGCACTTCAATCCAATAATCGGTTGGAAGAACTCGTAAATAAGATATTACTATCCACACATTTAAGCGCTAATAGCCAAGAAAGCGCGAGTTCAGTTTTTAATGCGAATGATTCGCTTAAAAGAATTGTGAAAGACAATTTTGAGTCATTGGATTCATTGATTGAAATCGAAGAAAAATATGGAGAGGAGTGCCAATTAAAAATGAGCCTTTTGGAATTCGAAACTGTTGTTAGTAATTTGATTCAAAATGCCATAAAATACCAAGCCAAAGGAGATCGTATATTAATCACAACTACTGTAAAGGCAGGCAATTTAAACATACAACTTTCGGATAGTGGTCCAGGGATTCCGGATGCTGAAAAAAATAAAGTATTTGAGAAATTTTATCGAATTGGAGATGAAATGACCCGATCAAACAAAGGAACCGGACTGGGATTGTACTTGGTAAAAGAAATCATGACTCGAAACCAAGGAACTATTTCAATAGCAGACAATAAGCCAAAAGGCGCCATATTTAATGTTTCATTTTCAATTTATTCAAAATGACCAACAAAAAGGTAGCTCTCATTATTTTAGACGGTTGGGGCCAGGGTGCCCAAGACGAATCTGACGGGATTTTCAGGGCGAATACTCCTTTTATCGACAGTTTATACACCAATTGGGCCAACGCTCAGCTAGTTACCTTTGGCAAAGACGTGGGACTTCCAAGTTCTCAAATGGGCAATTCAGAAGTAGGACACCTCAACATAGGTGCCGGAAGGATTGTATTTCAAGATTTACTTAAAATTGATAACGCGATAGCAGACCGCTCTTTTCACAACCATCCACAAATTCTAGGTGCATTTCAAAAAGCAAAAAAGACGAATAAGAAAGTTCATTTTTTTGGTTTAGTTTCTGACGGTGGGGTTCACAGTTCGATCGAACATTTAATCGCGTTGTGTGATGTAGCTGAAAAACAAGGTTTAGTTGACGTGTTTATCCATGCAATTACGGATGGAAGAGATTGTGGACCAGAAACCGGAATAAACCATTTAGAAAAACTCGAAAAACACATTGAAAAATCAAATGCTAAAGTAGCTTCTGTAATCGGTAGATACTATGCGATGGATAGAGACAAGCGCTGGGGTCGAATCAAGAAAGCCTATGATCTTTTAGTTCGTGGTGTTGGAAATCAATATCATAATGCTACTCAAGGCATACGAGCTTCCTATGATTCAGGTGTAACAGACGAATTTATTGAACCCATTACAATTACAAATGAATCAGGCCAACCGATAGCGCTGATTGAAGAGGATGATCTTGTTATTTGTTTCAATTTCAGAACAGACAGATGTCGTGAAATAACCATTGCCCTTACTCAGGAAGAATTTCAAGATCAAAAGATGCGCCCGCTAAAATTGGATTATTATACCATGACCAATTACGATGACTCTTTTCAAAATATTAATGTCATCTACAAAAAAGATCATTTATCCAATACACTTGGAGAGGTCATCTCTAACGCAGGCAAAAAGCAAATTAGAATTGCAGAAACTGAAAAATATCCACACGTGACCTTCTTCTTTTCTGGAGGCAGAGAGGCTGAATTTGAAGGAGAAAAAAGAATCATTGTGAGTTCACCTAATGTAGCGACATACGATTTACAACCCGAAATGAGCGCTCCAGAAGTGACGTCTAAAATTTGTCATGAGTTAAACACAGGTGAATCCGATTTTATTTGTTTGAATTTTGCAAATCCTGACATGGTCGGACATACAGGAATTCCAACAGCCATTATTTCGGCAATTGAAACCATTGACCAATGTACCCAGAAAGTAGTTGAAACTGGGTTAAACAATAACTATTCATTTGTAATTATTGCTGACCACGGCAATGCAGATAAGATGTTTAACAGTGATGGTTCACCCCATACTGCACATACAACCAATATGGTTCCTGTCTTTGTACTAAATAATGAAGTAAATGCATTGAAAAATGGAATTCTTGCAGATGTCGCCCCTACTATACTTGATTTATTAGGTATTGAACAACCTTTGGAAATGACTGGATGCAGCTTAATCAAAAAAACACAGCAAAGTTTACCAAAAAAGTAAATTTCGGCTATCTCAATAAATGAATGTATCCTGTCTTTAATTGTTCATTTTCTTCGGAACACTGGTCCTGATAAATTAATTCGTAATAATACAATCCTTCATCTAATGCATTACCATTGGACTTAAGTCCTTTCCAATTTTCGGATGGGTTTTCTGATTCGTAAACAATTAACCCCCATCGATTCCAAACCGTTACGTGAAAAATTCCATCCGGATCTGCATCTTCAAATTTTACTTCATCATTCACTTGATCACCATTTGGCGTAATTACATTGGGCACAATTACTTCAAAAAGCTGTGGACCTAAAAAGGAAACCTCTTGGGTCGTTTGTTCAGATTTATCGCACAGTAAATCGTAAGCTTCCATTGTTATCGTATAGGTTCCAGGAATTGTATAAAAGTGATTAACGGTATCGGTGGAGAATGTCGTACCATCACCCATCGTCCAAACCAATGAATCAGCACCCGTACCTGTGAAAGCCATGTCTACAAAAAGTGTGTCCACTCCACAAGGAGGAGGAGGAGTAAAAGCCAATTCAGACGCAAAAGTTTCGGCTTGAGCAATATTAACAGTTAATGTTGCGGTATCTGCAATATTACACGTGCTCGAATCAATTGCGATATAAGTTACAATGTAAGTCCCTGTGTCTGAATAAGTATAAGACGGGTTAATATCTGTTGAGGTGCCCGAAACATCCCCAAAATCCCAAAATGCCATAGGAGGAGCTGGTGCTCCCGCATTAAAATCAACCACAAATGGAGGATCACATAAAAGCATATCAGGAGGCGGAATGGCATTAGACTGTGTATAGTTAGCAATGTAGACTACCGAATCTACAATCGTTGCAAAATTCCCACATACATCCTCCGCATACATTGTAATGTAATACACTCCCTGCGTTGTATAGTAGTAATTAACAATGGTATCGTTAATAAAAACATCGCCATTTCCCATGTCCCAGTGAATAGTGTCGGCTCCTTGCCCCGTAAATTCTAATTGGACTAGCAAGCTATCTGGTGCTGCACAAGGATCTACTGGAGGTATATCCATGGTTGCTGTTAATGGTATGAAGTCATTTATAATAAGTGATGCTGAAATGGTGTCGAAGCCACCCAAACAATTCAAATAATAAATTTCAATGGTAACTGTCTCCGCAGGCTCAATGATTGTATCAATATTTGGATAAAGAAAAATAGTGTCAGATAAGGTACCAGCGGTCATTACTAAGCTATCCGGAATAGCTGAATAATCATCACCCATAGTTGCCGTTCCCGTAACATTAAAATAAACGGTAAAATCAACCGTAGTATCGGGCCGTGAAAAAGCGAAATATGCTTCGTTACATCCCTCCCAAAGAATGGTGTCTCCGTTGGCAATTTCTGCAGCAACACTTACCGCATTGGATGTAAATGATCCTTTTTCTAAGAATACACCTGAATCAAATGCGGAATCTCCACCATCGCCAATCGCTAATTTAATGTGATAGGTCTGTCCACAAATCACAGGTACTCTAACAGGCATTACGATGGTTCTACCATCGTATTCGTAATTAGTTCCTAAGTTTTGTGTGTAAAAAATATTATACGTTGTCCAAGCCGGATCTATAGCGGCACATGTGGCAGCAGTACCTGAAAAACCAGCTACACCAAGATTAACTGTATTAATAGAAACCGGCGTACTGGTATAGGCAATTGTTGGCCAGACCGTCGGATCTGGAATCAAAGCAATATTTTGCGCAACATAACTACCACCTAATGGATTCGGACCTGATAAGAAAAAGCCAAAAGCATCGTTAACAGAACCACACACGTACTCATCATATTCCTCTGACGCAAAAACATAATTGAAGTTGATCGAATCTCCGTCTGGAACGAAATCAAACTCGACTATACATTCATCATAAATTTGATTTAAAGTAATCGATTGCAAGTCAGCGTCTGATCCAGAATTTCCCGTTCCACCTAATGCACTTCCGCCACTTGTGTTTGGTTGAGAAGCTAACGTTATGTCTCCAGAACCTAAAATCATTCCTTCTGCCAATCCTACATCCGCACCTGAAGGCAAATTATCAAATTGCCCAACCTGAGGCATTGCAACAGCGGCAGACCCCCCATTATATTGCACATTGGTAATTGCAACACCCGCCCCTACTAGCACATTCTGCACATACCATTCTACTGTTTGTGTATTATCCGTATTGACTTGTGAGCATATAAAAAAGGGCAACATGGCAATTGCCAAAACGAGCGTAATTTTAGTTTTCATAGCGATTCTAGTAACATTAATCCATGCAGACAATCCAAAATGTAAAATGCAGACTACATAAAAGAACGACTTAATAAATGCTAAAATAGTTGCTTTAATTGATAAGAAAAAATAACATTCCGTTTTCTGTTGGATTATCATTTAATCGAAATTACCTGAAACAGAAGTTATTGCACCATTAAAACTCATTTCTTCCTTAAATGAAGTTGTGTATTCAATACGCACATTCCTGTACGTTGCGTTAGAGGCATTCTTTAATATTCAATGCGTAATGCATCATTTACTATTCTTAAAAACTGTTTAAAATTATTGAGGGTATATCTATCCTATTTATTCCAGCAGAATAACTTTGGTCATTAGGGGATTGGCATCGCAACCTATAATTCTAGCATAGTAATGTCCTTTTCGAAACTTTGAAATGTTAATCAAATGGTCTGAACTGACTAAGACAAGCGCACCTTGAGAATTATAAATTTCCAATTTTTCGCAAGAATTATGATTGCTATTAATCACAGTGCTCGCTGGATTTGGATATATCTTAAACTTTGAAAAATACTCATTGATAACATTTGAAACCGATAGAAAATTTAAACTGAAAATGGCAGCATTATTAACCCCGTTTTCTTCAACAGTAACAAAATACAAGTCCCCACCAAGATGAGCAATTGCTTCCATTTGGACACTCCCCATTAAGTCTACTGGATTTCTAGTTATAACACCATTAGAAAATTGATTTCCAATAAAGTCAGTTAGCTCAATAACAAAGGGATAAGATATGGTGTATCCCGTAAGAACTACTTTGTTTAAATGTACGTTGTATACTCCTCCCGTTACTAATCCTTGTGCGTCAACACTGTCAATTTTTGAAATAGAATAGTCTCCTGGATGTTTTGGAATAGCATAAATATTTGTTTTATAATCACTCCAGTTTTTAGTAAAAACCCATAAGCTATCGCCAATTGACAAGAGTGTTTCAGCATCAAAATTAGTGGAGAATGTGGATGGAGTAAAATCCGTTTGATCGGCATAATTGAAAAGAATCGTATCGACATAGACCGTATCATTAATGGAAGTAAAATAATCAGAAATCAATAAGCGGTATATACACAAGTTCAATCTGGAACCACTATTATTGCCAAAATCTCCTATATAAATGTAATTGCTATCGTAACAAATATCTTCCCAATCTATATTATTGGCATTTGCAATAATGGTCTCCCTCAAAATACCACCGGAATTCGTGTCAATTTCATAGAGTGCAGCAGCACCACCTGAATCATTGTGGGTAATTAGATGTCCGTCAAGGTAAATCAAGCCCGATGTTTCTTTTACAGAATCATTTAGGTTGGTAATTAAATCAGTTTGTTGAGCATTGAAAATAACTGGGATCATCCAACAACAAATCATCAAGCATCTAAGCATTTTATCGAAGTTTAAAAACTCATTATTGTCTATAAATTTATAAAATACCTAACAAAAAAAGTGGACACAAAAATTAATAAACTGCAAAACATTTCTGCACCCATACTGTCGTTAGAAAGACAAGTTATACTGACAATTATTTTATCTTTAGCGACTTTAAATTACAAACGTTATCATAATGACTGACATTCAGAACTACATTGAAAAAAATAAAACTCGCTTTATAGACGAATTGAGTGAATTATTAAAAATTCCTTCAGTAAGTGCAGATCCCAATTTTAAAGATAGCGTAAGGGTAGCAGCTGAAGCTGTAAAATCCAGACTGATTGAGGCTGGTGCAGAAGATGTAAAGCTATGCGAAACGAAAGGACATCCTGTAGTGTTTGGATCCAAATTAATTAATCCAGAACTTCCCACAATCATGGTTTATGGACACTATGATGTGCAGCCAGCCGACCCAGTTGAACTATGGGATTCACCACCTTTCGAGCCGGTAATCAAATCAACACCCATTCATCCTGATGGTGCAATTTTTGCACGTGGCGCTTGTGATGATAAGGGTCAAATGTACATGACTATTAAAGCATTCGAATATATGATGAATGCCAATGATTTACCTTGTAATGTCAAATTCATGATTGAAGGTGAAGAAGAAATAGGTTCTGCCCACCTTGGAGATTTTATTGCGGAATACAAAAAGGATTTGGACTGTGACATTATTCTAATTTGTGACACGGGAATCATAAGTAACGATACACCCTCTATTACTGTTGGATTGAGAGGAATGAGCTATGTGGAGGTAGAAGTTACCGGACCTAACAGAGACTTACACTCCGGATTATATGGAGGAGCAGTTGCCAATCCAATTAATATATTGTGTGAAATGATAGCCTCTCTTACAGATGCCAATAACCACATTACGATTCCGGGATTCTACGAAAAAGTGAAAGAACTGACAACCAATGAGCGGAGGGAAATGGCTAAAGCACCTTTTTCAAAATCAGCCTACATGTCTGACCTTGAAATAGATGATGTACATGGTGAACGTGGGTATACTACGCTGGAAAGAAATTCGGTAAGACCGACATTAGACGTAAACGGCATTTGGGGAGGTTATATAGGCAAAGGTGCAAAAACAGTTCTTCCATCTAAAGCATACGCAAAAATATCTATGCGTTTAGTCCCGGATCAAACTTCTTCAGAAATTACCGATTTATTTACAGCTCATTTTGAGAAAATAGCCCCCGCAGGAGTTAAAGTAAAAGTAAATCCCCACCACTCGGGAGAACCTTTTGCTACGCCAACCGATTTTACTGGATATGCTGCTGCAAGTCAAGCCATGGAGCTTACTTATGGTAAAAAGCCCATTCCGATGAGAAGCGGCGGAAGCATCCCTATTGTAGCCATGTTTGAAAAAGAACTCGGGGTAAAATCTATTTTGATGGGATTTGGATTAGATTCAGATAAAATTCATTCTCCCAATGAACATTATGGTCTTTTCAACTACTTCAAAGGAATTGAAACGATTCCTTATTTTTTTAAAAATTTCACAGACTTGAATGCTCTATAAATTAGGGTTCTAAAGTTGGACTAATCATTGTATTACAATTAATATGATTTTATCATTAAAGCCTTTGATTATTGGATTCGTTCTTTTGTATACCATGACTTCTTGCATTGAATACAAAGATGTGGAATTCATGGGTATAACGGATTATTCCATGACAAAACTCAATGCTAATGAGGTGAAAATTTCATTAAATATGAAGATTAAAAACCCCAACAATTATACTATTAAAATCAAAAAAAGTGTATTTGATTTATTCTTAAATGATAAGGAATTGGGGCAAACAAGCATGCTCAATGATCTCAAATTAGAAAAAAACAGATCACAAATACACGATGTTGTCTTTGAGAGCAATCTAAAAGATATTAGTAGTGGTATTTTTTCAAGCCTGGGAATCTTATTTGGTGGTAAAGCTACACTAAGAATTAAGGGTAAATTGAAAGCCAAAGCTTTTGGAGTTGGCAAAAAGTTTGATGTAGATTTTGCTCAAGATATTAAAGCAAGTGATCTTAAATTTTAACTATTGAATCGTTTAGCAAAAGAATCCAGTCCGTATTTACTGCAACACAAAAATAATCCTGTTGACTGGTTTCCTTGGGGTGAAGAAGCACTGAGTAAAGCAAAAAAAGAGGATAAACTTGTCCTGGTCAGTATTGGTTATTCAGCATGTCATTGGTGCCATGTAATGGAGCATGAAGCATTTGAAGATGCGTCTATTGCTGCTTATATGAATCAAAACTTCGTAAATATAAAAGTTGACCGAGAAGAACGTCCAGATATCGATCAAATTTATATGCACGCTGTACAATTAATGACACAACGAGGTGGATGGCCCTTGAATTGTTTTGTTCTGCCAAATGGAAAACCATTTTATGGCGGCACTTATTTCCCAAAAGACCAGTGGTTACATATTTTAAAACAATTGGTTCATATTCAACAAACAACACCTGAAAAACTCACAGAATATGCAGAAAAACTAACCGAAGGAATTAAAGTAGCTGAACACATTAATAGTGTCGAAATGGAATCCTTTCAGCTCAATTATTTAAAAGAAACCATGGATAATTGGTCGCACCAATTCGATTGGCAAGAAGGCGGGATGAATCGAGCTCCGAAATTTCCCATGCCGACTAATTATTCTTTTATTCAAAACTACCTGGAAAGTCAGGAAGATGAAAAACTTTTAGCATTCCTAGAATTGACATTAAAAAAAATGGCGAGAGGTGGCATCTATGATCAGCTCGGTGGTGGATTCTGCAGGTATAGTGTTGATGGATTGTGGAAAGTGCCTCATTTTGAGAAAATGCTTTATGACAATGGCCAACTATTATCTCTTTACGCCAAGGCATACCACAGAACAAAGGATTTAGAATACCTGCAAGTAATCACTGAAATTATCCATTTTTTAAACCGAGACTTAATGGACCACAAGGGTGGTTTTTACTCTGCTCTCGATGCAGATTCAGAAGGCATAGAAGGTAAATTCTATGTTTGGACCAAACAAGAATTAAAAAGCCACCTTAGTGAGAAAGATTATTTGCTCACTTCGAATTATTACAACATCAATGAAAAAGGCTTGTGGGAACATGAAAACTACATTTTTCTTCGTACCGAATATCAACAATCAGATCAAATTAGTAAGATTCAAAAAATATTGTTAGAGGTTCGTGATCAAAGAATTAAGCCTGGATTGGATGACAAAATATTGACTTCCTGGAATGCAATAACAATCTCTGGTTTCGCTGATGCTTACTGGGCGACACAAAATATAGATTACCTTAAATCCGCCATAAAATGTGCTCATTTTTTAAGACAGCAACTCGGCAAAAATGAATTTGGCTTGTTCCATTCATTTCAAAAAGGTCACTCAAAAATTAATGGCTTTTTAGAAGATTATGCTTTTACCTCATCAGCGTTCATTCGATTATTCGAAGTAACATCCGACGAATCGTATTTAATGTATGCTAATGGATTGATTCAATATGCCATCGATCACTTCTTTGATAAAGAAAATGGACTGTTTAATTTTACAGACAAGCAAAGTGAGCAACTCATTGCAACCAAACAAGAAATTTCCGACAATGTAATTCCTTCATCCAATTCTGAGATGGCACATGTACTTCTTTCTTGTGGTAATTACACAGCCAATCCCGATTTTATTTCAATGGCTAAACAAATGTTAAGTAACCTTTGGAGTTTCATCAAGGATCACCCTTCTGCATACTCGAATTGGGGGCAATTGGGTTTAAAATTATGCACAGCGCATAAAGAAATTGTCGTAGCTGGACCAAAGGCAAAGGACTATATAGAGTTGTTGAAACCAATTATTACTGGTTCAACAGTTCTTCTCCATTGTTCAAAAGAAAGTGAATTATCCATTTTTAAAGAGAAACACCACGCTTCAGAAACACGTATTTTCGTATGCAATAATGGCGCTTGTAGCGCACCTGTTTCAACCATTGACGAAGCTATAAAATTGATTTAATGCGGATTACATTGATTCTTCTTCTTGTCTCCAATGTTATCACTGCGCAACAAATCGACAATCGCCAATGTGGTGCTTACACCGACTTACCGTTTTTTAATGTCTCTTTTATCAAGGCCAATCAGATAAAATCGATGAAAGGAGCCATTTCGTTTAAAAAAGAACTCGACATTATTCGGCCTCAATACCTCATCGAAATATTTGAATTTGATGTTGATGGAAAGCAAACCTCCAGCTTAAGAACGACTAAGAATAGCACAGGAAAAAAAGATACTTCCGTTGTTTATTTTTCCTATGATGACGATTACTTAATTTGTAAAAGGAAGAGTGATACCTATGGATTTTTCTCGGACAATTATGCTTACGACTCTTTGGGCAGAGTAATTCAAAAAACATATAATAGAGACGACAATGCAGGGCCTAACAAATTCAATTTCGAATTAAAAAAGACCTTTAGAATTGTATCGGAAGAATACCGATACCAAGAAGTATCACCTCAACAGCTTAAAAAGTTGCATTACAACAATTACAAACGGCCCTTTATGGAAGAAGTGCTAATCTGGGATAAAAATGGCTATTTAATAGAAATAACATCGAAGACAGTTATAGGCAACAGAAGGAGTAAAACTACCTTTGAATATGATGAACAAGGTCAAGTGATGAAAAAAACAGAATGGCCAAACCTTGACAAAATCACCAAATACGAAAACGATTACATTTACGATAAGTTGGGTAATCTAATTGAACACAACTTTCACAAAAACAGTGCGCATAAATTGCATCGGAAACTACTCTATAACGGTGCGACAATGCTTTTAGAAAGCCAGCTTGCTAAGGAAATGTCAACAGGCACCATTACCATTACGAAATACAAATACACATTTTACGATTGAGTGCTGTTTTTTGAAATTTTCGTTTGAGTCTTTTTACCAGCTACAAAATCTTTCAAATAAAAAGGTTCAAAATAGGCAACATCTTCAAATTCTTGATTTTGATACTTTGCAATGCAAGTAGGAATCAAACCAGAAACACTTGGTATTACTTCTTGGAAATATGCATTTTCATGCGTTAAATAATCTTTTGTTTTGGCCGAACCATCACCAAAAAAAAGACATTTACCCTTTGACAAATAGTCTAAATACGCGGAATCATCAACAATGAGGGCCTCAATTGCATTCATTGAATCAGAATTCGAGGCAAATACTTGTGTGAACACTTCCATCCTTCTAGCGTCTATCATAGGTATATAATAATCGTAGCCAGGAAAGGAAGCAGTTGCTTGGTTTGTTAAACTCTGCAGGGTTGTTACACCGATTAGTTTTGCATCTGTACCAAAACAAAATCCTTTAGCCGCTGAGACACCAATTCTTAATCCCGTGTAAGAGCCAGGCCCCATGGATACACATACTGCATCAAGTTCCTCCCATTCCATTTTGGATTCCTCCATAATGTCATCTATATAAACGTGCACTAATTCTGCATGCTTGTAGTCGGCTCCCGTGTATTCTTTTGCAGCAATGCACTCCTTCCCATCGGCGATACCGACGGAACATGTTTTAGTTGCTGTTTCAATTAAAAGTATTTTAGCCATTATATCTTTGTTACTTTCACTTCTACACGTCTGTTTATTCGGGCCTCATTGTCATTTTGCGGATCGCTGTATATCAATTGATCCGCACCGTATCCTGCGTATGTAAGTCGACCTTCTCCAATCCCCTCTTCAATCAGGTAATTGTAAATTGATCTTGCTCTTTCTTTGGAAAGATTCTTATATACTTTTTTCTTATTTCCCAAGCCATTTACATGTCCCATTATCTCCACATTTATGCTGGGGTTTGCAATCAAAAAGTTTTTGATTCTTCTTAAATCTAAATACGAAGATTCAACAATAACTGCCTTGTCTGGCACAAACAATATATTTTGAAACTGTAACTTACTACCAATTTTTAATTTTTCAATTTGAAGTATTAGGGTGTCATTTTCTAACGCGTCTGTACTGTATTTTTGTATTAAATTAAGATAGTTTCGTTTTTCTATTTGGATCGTGTAATTTCTGTAACGACGAATTCTGCTAAGGACAAAAAGATTTTCTGATTGAAACACAGAGTCCCCTTTTGGAACATTCCTTATGTTTAAATCAACCCCATTGACAATCTCACCTCTCTCATCTACAATCTTAATAAGCAGGGTCGGAATGATGGGTTTTATTTCAGTTTTCAATTCAGGTTTAACCAATGAGGCATCTATCGACTTGTCGTAAATGAAATCGGCAACAAATTTACCTTTAGCACCATAAGGCGCATCAATAAGGATAATTAACGCATCGTTCTCATTCACTTTTATGGAATTTGAAAACGAGGGACCTTCGCCAGCCCTTGCAAAATCTCTTCCTGCATTCTTCTTTAACCCAGTTAAGCTTCCTTTTTTCGGGTTTCGCTTTGCAAGATTAGACCGAACAGGTAAAATTCCATTCGAAATTGAATCACAAAAATGTGCGCCTTTTACTTTCCATATGGTAAAATCTAAATCATCGGTACCAACCGTCGGTTTCAATAATAACTCAAAATCAGTGGCCACGGAAAACTTAATTTTAATCCACAAAGAATTGTGCTCTTCCGTTGGAAAATAAGGATTTGATATCTCATTATCAGCTATTTCCAATTGTTTACCGTATCCCTTTGGCATTGAAAATTCATCCAACACGCCATCTTCTATAATCCAGGCATTATTACAATCACAATGCTGATCCAAATTTTTCACTTCCTCATTTTGAGAATACAAAAAAACAGGTGCAACGATTATTGCTATAAACCAAAAAAAATTAAATAGTTTACACATAGACTTGATTGGAAGCAAGATAATTATTCAGAATGGAATCACCATAATATTCTTCATCCACAATGCAACCAGGCAGAGCTTAATCAGCCAGATTCGTGGAAAGCCAAGTAGACATGTCTTCTAATTCCAAACCTTTTCGTAATGCAATGTCAGCTACTTGATCTTTTTGGATTTTCCCTAATCCAAAATATTTAGCTTCAGGATGTGCAAAATACCATCCACTAACTGATGCTGCTGGATACATAGCTAATGACTCTGTTAATTTGACACTGGTATGCTTTTCTGCATCCAGCAATTCAAATAGCGTTATTTTCTCTGTATGATCAGGACATGCTGGATAGCCAGGAGCTGGTCTTATGCCTCGGTAAGCTTCTTTAATTAAATCGGCATTACTCAAAGCTTCATTGCTTCCATATCCCCATATTTCTGTACGTACTTTTTGATGTAACCTCTCTGCAAACGCTTCAGCAAAACGATCGGCCAAGGCCTTCAACATGATAGAACTATAATCGTCGTGGTCCGCTTCAAATCGTTTTACGTGTTCCTCAATACCACCTCCCGCAGTTACCACAAATCCACCGATGTAATCTTCCAATCCTGAGTCCTTTGGAGCAATGAAATCTGCCAATGATAAATTTGGAATTCCTGGTGCTTTCTTTAATTGTTGACGCAGATGTTGGGTGTTTGCCAATAATTCTGTTCTGGAATTGTCTGTATAGATTTCAATCTCGTCTGGTCCACATGTATTGGCTGGCCAAATTCCGATTACAGCATTCGCTGTAATCCAGTTTTCCTTTATAATCAGGTCAAGCATGGCATTCGCATCAGCAAATAGTTTGGTCGCCTCAATGCCAACTACGTCATCTTCTAGTATTTTTGGGAATCGTCCATGTAGCTCCCAGGTTTGAAAAAATGGTGTCCAATCAATATAATCGCGCAGCTCAGAAAGACTATACGATGGCAAGCTGGTTATGCCAGTAGTTAAGGGCGTGAAAAGTTGGTCCTTATTCCAAGAAATTTGTTTTTTATTAGCCACCGCATCCGTATAGCTTAAATACGATTTTTGATCTTTTTTCTTAGCATAGTTAACACGCACTTTTTCGTACTCATTATGCAGATTTTCTATATACGATTCTTTATTAGATCCAAGCAAATTTTGGACAACGGTAACTGATCTCGAGGCATCCAAAACATGTACCGTAGAACCGGTATATTTCTCTTCAATCTTAACCGCTGTATGCACTCTGGAAGTCGTTGCTCCGCCAATGAGTAAAGGGATTTTGAAATTGGACCGCTCCATTTCTTTTGCCACATGAACCATTTCATCCAAGGACGGTGTTATTAATCCAGATAATCCAATAGCATCGACTTGTTCTTCTACCGCTTTTTTTAGAATATCATTTGCCGAAACCATCACACCAAGATCAATAATTTCGTAATTATTGCAACCCAATACTACACCCACAATGTTTTTACCTATATCGTGTACATCACCTTTTACTGTTGCGAGCAAAATTTTACCAGCAGCAGCAAGTTCTCCCTCTTTTCCCTCTTCAATGAATGGAAGTAAATAAGCCACTGCTTTTTTCATGACTCTGGCTGACTTAACAACCTGTGGTAAAAACATTTTACCTGCTCCAAATAGATCACCCACAATATTCATCCCGTCCATCAATGGACCTTCGATTACTTGAATAGGACGATCAAAAAGATGTCTACATTCTTCTACATCTTCCTCCACATAATCAGCGATTCCTTTTACAAGCGCATGAGCAAGTCTTTCAGCAACTTCACTTTTTCTCCATTCCAGATTTACTTCTCGCTTTTTACCATCGCCCTTAACCGTCTCCGCCAATTCGAGTAATCGTTCAGTCGCATCTGGCTTTCTATTTAACAAAACATCTTCAACGTGATCTAGTAAATTTTTCGGAATGTTATCGTAAACTTCCAGCATTGCCGGATTAACTATTCCCATATCCATGCCTTCTTTAATCGCATGATATAGAAAGGCAGAGTGCATGGCTTCTCTCACTAAATTATTTCCTCTAAACGAAAATGAAACGTTACTGACTCCGCCACTCACATGAGCGCCTGGTAAATTTTCCCTAATCCACCTTGTTGCCCGAAAGAAATCTAAGGCATTGTTATTGTGCTCTTCCATTCCTGTGGCCACGGGAAAAATATTAGGATCAAAAATGATATCTTGGGGAGGAAATCCTACTTTTTCAACTAAAACTTCATACGATCTTTTGCAAATTTCTATTCTTCTTTCATAATTGTCAGCTTGACCTTTTTCATCAAATGCCATGACAATAGTTGCGGCTCCGAAGGCCTTTATTCTTCGAGCATGATTGACAAAAACATCCTCTCCTTCTTTTAATGAAATTGAATTCACTATGCTTTTACCCTGAACACATTTCAATCCTGCTTCAATGATTTCCCACTTCGATGAATCAATCATTATTGGAACTCTGGAAATATCGGGCTCTGATGCGATTAGATGAAGAAATTTCGTCATGCTTTGCACGCCGTCGAGTAAGCCCTCATCCATGTTAATATCTATGACTTGAGCGCCCCCTTCTACTTGGTCCCTCGCAACCGAAAGCGCCTCTTCAAGATGTCCTTCCTTAATTAATCTAAGAAACTTCCTCGATCCGGTAACATTGGTTCGTTCGCCAACATTAATAAAATTCGATTCTGGTGTAATCACCAATGGTTCTAAACCACTTAGCTTTAGAAAAGGCAAGTCATGCCACTTGTAGTTATAATCTCCCTCGTAATCTTTGTGTAAACTCATCTAATTACAATTATTAAGCAACTGATCCTACTTTTCTTGGTTTGTATTCTGTCACTAATCTGGCAATTTCTGTAATGTGTTCTGGTGTAGTTCCACAGCACCCGCCTATTATGTTCAATAAACCTTCATCCAGAAATTCTTTTATTTGATCTGCCATCATAGATGGGCTTTGATCGTATTCACCCATTTCATTAGGTAAACCTGCATTGGGGTGGGCACTCACATTAAAAGAGGAATTCTTATTGAGAATTTGAAGATATGGCCTCAATTCCTTGGCTCCCAAAGCACAATTCAAACCAATACTAAGCAATGGCATGTGTTCTAGAGAAATCAAAAATGCTTTTGTCGTTTGACCACTCAAAGTTCTACCGGATGCGTCTGTAATGGTTCCTGAAACCATGATTGGAACGGTTACTTGCAGTTTCTGAAAAACTTGATCTATAGCAAATAAAGCAGCTTTAGCATTCAAGGTGTCAAAAACCGTTTCAACTAGCAAACAATCAACACCACCTTTTATTAAAGCGTTCACTTGTTCGCTGTAAGCTTCCACCAATTCATCAAATGTTATGGCTCGAAATCCGGGGTCATTAACATCAGGCGACAAGGAAGCCGTTCGATTAGTCGGACCGATAGATCCCGCTACAAACCTTGGTTTTTCTGGCTCCAATTCAGAAAATTCCTGCGCTACTTCTTTGGCTATTTTAGCAGAATAATAATTAATATCATGAACCGCATTTTCCAGATTATAATCTGCTTGAGCAATCCACGTTCCGGAAAATGTATTGGTTTCAACAATATCCGCACCTGAAGCAAAATATTGCCGATGAATGTCCTTAATAATCTCAGGTCTGGTTAAAGAAAGTAAATCGTTGTTTCCTTTTAAAGGAGACGAATGATTTTCAAACCATCCTGTTCTAAAATCTTCTTCTTCTAATTTATGGCGCTGAATCATCGTTCCCATTGCACCGTCAAGGACCAAAATCCTTTTTTTAATTTCTTCAAGTATTGTACTCATTCAACTGTTTATTTTGGCAATATTAGAGCAAAAAAAAATCTCATCTATAAGCTAGAAGAGATTTGTATTTCGTTATCCATTCTAACTCATCTTTATTTGCTCCAAACCAATTGGAACAAAACAGGATTTAGCACCTTTCTTTTAAATTGATCGTTTAATTGCGGTTGCCAAGGTATTTTCGGGCCTGATCCCTACACCTTTCTTTATAAGTTAATTGCAAAGAACGCTTAATGTATTCGCTTAAATTCTCGGAAAAACGCAAATATTTTCTTCCGGAAAAGAATAAAGAGCAACACATAAGGTACAATGATTAAAAAGATAATTCCTGAGTTGATATCCATTCCTGAACCTTTCGCATTTTCTTTGCACATAGCACACTGCGATTGAGATTCAACCGTTATAAAAACTAAAATCAACAATGAAATGAAATACCTCAACTTAATCACGGCACAAAAATAAACAATAGATATCGATTTGCAGACTGTTTTATAAAATTTATCCGTAATAAGGATATATCATCGCATAAACAACCACACCAGTAATGGCCACATAGAGCCAAATCGGAAAAGTAATTCTGGCTAATTTCTTATGACTTGTAAAATTACCTGCTATTCCTTTTACATATGTAAAAAGCACCAACGGAATGACAGCAATTGACAGGACAATGTGAGATATAAGAATAAAATAATAAATGTATTTAGATACGCCTTGTGCCCCATATTCTGTCGTTTCACTGGTTATGTGATAGGCAACGTACATCAGCAGAAACATACAAGATAATCCGATTGCTGTCTTCATTAATTTTTCGTGAAGCTTTCGTTTTCCAGATTTAATTGCAAGGACCGCCGACACCAATACAATGGCTGTTAACCCATTAATCAATGCGTAAATCGGTGGTAAGACAGAAAGGTCAACTCCTTCAATTTTGATTCCAAATAAAGCAGCCACTGCCAGAGGCAGGATGATCGACAATGCAACAATAAGCTTCTTGTATTTTTTTTCTTTATCAATGTTCTTCATTAGAATAGCTATTAATTAGTCTTTTAGCATCAACAATTAATTGATCCACTTGTACCGTATTTGTGCCATCATACATACCTCTCACTCTGTGGGATCGATCAATAATCGCAAAATAAGGCGAATGCATAAAGCCTCCTGGTGCAAGTATATCTTCGTCCGTTGTCATCATGTAACTGTAAAAACCATGGGCATACAAGTCTTCTTTGTTCCCGGTTAAAAAATGCCAATTTTCTGTGTCAATGCCTCTTTTTTCAACATACCTTTTTAATTGTTCTGCTGAATCTCGCTTGGGATCGCATGTATGGGTAAGAATGGTAATTGCAGGAAGTGCCTTTCTAACCCGTTTCATTTGTCCCGTCATAGCAGGACACATTGTTGGACAATGGGTGAAGAAATAATCAGCAACGTATACTTCTCCATGTGTTGACTCCTTAGAAATCAACACTCCATCCTGATTGGTAAATTCAAATTCTTCCACCGTATGGTAAATCGTATCTCCATTGATGTCTATTTCTTTATGGCCATAGATAGGGAGAATAGCGTCAGGAGTAGATTTTTCTTCGCATCCTAATACGGAGACAAGAATAAAAAATAACACATTAATTTCTTTTCGCATCACTTCTTTTTTCAATACACAACAGCGTAGCAAGACGCTCTGCTTCCATAATGGCAGGATTCGAGATGCCTGGAAAGAATCCTCTTATATGTCCCTTGTAATCCACTAAGAAAATCAATGAATTAGATGCGCGACCACCAATTACATCTTGTCGTAAATCTTGATATGGATTGCCCCAACCTTCTATGAAAACATCATATATCGGATTGGTTTCTCCATATATAAATTTCCATCTTTCAAAGTCAATGTCTGTCCCGTTTTGATAAGGCAAATCATTGATTACAAAAGTTGCATCAGGAGCAATCGAATCATTGCTAACTACATGTGTTAATAAAACAACATCTTCTGTTTCTTTCGAACCCTTAATTTTTTCGTACACATATTTATAAATCTGATTAATCTCAATAGGGCAACTTTCAGGACAAGAAGGCATTGCCGTTGTTACTAACAGTACTTTTCCTTCTAATGATTCATTGGTTACCTCATTCCCCAAATGATCTGTAAAGTGAAAGGGGGGTACTTTATGATAAACGGTATCCCCATTAACTACTTCCTTAGGGCCAAAAAAAGGTAAACGCTCGAATTTTTGCCGGGAACCATAGGCCAACAGAACAATAAAAAATGCCGGAACCCCAAGGATTCCGGCAAATACTAAAATTTTTTTTCTTCGGTTTTTGTTCTGAACATTTACCATGAAGCTCGCATTACCTCTGAAATATAGGAGGACTCAGTAATGCAAATGAAAAGCAAATACAAAATGAACAAAATGTATGGTCCAAGAATCATCCACTTGAAATTTTTCTTTTCATCACCTAAATGCATAAATACAAGAACAATGTATCCTGCTTTTACAATTGTTAGAATTATATAAAATAATTTTATTCCTAACCAGGACATCGATTCTCCTCCTAGTACTGGTCTAGACCAAACAATACCTACGGCAACTTCTAAAATAGTAATCAGTGTAAGTATAATGGTAACCTTGTAAATCTTTTTGCGAATAGCAACTCCATGCTCTTCATCGTGGCTAGCGCTTCTTGCGTACTCTGCATCTTTGTTAAGATCGTCCCGAATCATAATTTCTTGTGCTTAAAATTAAATTAAATAGAAGAAGGTGAATACAAATACCCAGACCAAATCCACAAAGTGCCAATACAGCCCGGACTTTTCTACCATTTCAAAATGACCCCTACTATCGTATGTTCCTTTGACTACTTGAATCAAAATTAACAAGTTAATGACTACTCCCGAAAAGACATGAAACCCATGGAAACCAGTAATAAAAAAGAAGAAATCTGCATACGCAGGTGCGTTCGGTGCATATTCGTTTTCTGTTAAGTTAGCCCCTTGTATTTGAGCAGTCGATCCTTCGTAAAGTGCAACCAATTCATTCCAGTTATCTGATCCTACAGCACCTTCTAATTCTCTGTATATTTTCCCTTCAACTACAATATCTAAAGCACTCACATTATCACCATCAGACACCACATTTAAAGGAACACCTAACCCATCGGCTAAAAGCAATTTTCCTTCTTCATTTTTTTCTGCAGTTTGATATGAAGCCAACGCCTCAGCACCAGTCAACATGTACTTGCCACCATCTATAAATTGCAACTTAATACTTGCTAGTTCGGGATGATGTCCATTCATTATTACATGCCCCTCATCATCGTATTGATAATCCAAATGCGCAACGTAGGCCCATCCTTGTTCCGTTAGAACTGCTCCGTGATGCGAACCGTGAATAAAATGCGACCATTCCCAAGCCTGAGAACCAACAAAAATCGCCCCACCTAATACCGTTAGTAACAACCAATTGACGACACCCTTTTTATGTTTCCGGTGACCGGCCTCGACAGCAAGCACCATAGTTACAGAGGATATGATGAGAATGAAAGTCATTAAAGCAACATAAATCAATGGAAAATCACCATCTGTAAAAGGCAATGCTCTAAAGACCTTTTCTGCAACAGGCCAAGATTCAACTGAGTGCCTTGCAAAACCATATGCCGTTAACAATCCACCAAACGATAATGCATCCGACACCAGGAAAAACCACATCATTTGCTTTCCATAAGATAAACGGAAAGGCGAATTTCCTCCCGACCATACTAGCGACTTGTCAACCTCTTCTACTTGTGCCATATTCTGAAATTGAAATTAATTCGTTGCAAGTTTAATGATAATATTGAAAAAATAAGAACAAAAACACCCACAATCCTCCTAAAACATGCCAGTAAATATTAGCAAGTCTTATTTTAACCTTATTGTATGAGACAATTTGCTTATTTAGAGCTAATATAAATAAGCTAAGTAAATAAATTATTCCTCCAATAATGTGCAAAAAATGGACAATTGAAACCACCCAGAGATAAGAACTTGCTGTATTACCCCTGTTTTTTATCGCTGCATAATCGTCCCCACTTATTTCACTTCTTAGTCTTGTCCAAACTCCGTTCTCAATAACGATAGAAAAATCCACCTTTCCTGCTCGATAATCAAAATCCCAATAGCCATTTGACACATCGATGATTTCGCCATTCTCCGCAGTTAGCATTCCGTCCTTAATTTTGATTTCTTTGCCTTCGTCAAAGTCAGAACCTTCTACTCCTAAAATTTCTTCTTCCGTTAAAATCAACTCTTTGTAAAAGAACCGACGATTGTCAAATTCTAATTCTTCTTGGTTTAGAAGCAATGTGAAGTCAGTACCATAAGTGCCTGTTAATTTAAAGTACTCCATTTTTAAATGCACGGCGAGTGCAAAATTAAACAGATCTTGTTTTTCGGAGTAATTTAAAATAGAATCATTTTGCCAAGAAATACTTGTATCGCCAAATTGAACCGTACTATTCCCTGAAGAAACAATAGTGAAAGGTTCCCAACTTTCTTCTAAACTCATTACTTGATTTACCAGCTGGTATTTATTTTCACAAATATCATGGGCAAACTGTCGCAATTTTGTCACATCCGTCTGATCAAGATTCTCCCCCGACATGAAGTAATTTTGACCATCATGGTCTATTCGTTGGCCGTTTTTTTCAAAATGAAATTTGCTATCGTATTGTCCAATAGAATTAACAATGTGTACCGAAACTAAATTTCCTCCCGAAATGAGCTGTCCCCAACCTTTGTATTGGTAATAACAAAATGATGAGCCAGATAAAAGTGCTAAAACAAGAAGCCCCGTCACCACTTTATTCGCTCCTTTTTTAACGCTAATCAGCGCAGCTATTAGAAAAGCGGAAGTTAGAAGAACACAAATTGTACTGTATAAAAAAGCTTCTGGAGGAGACAGTTTTACCCATACCTTATCGCTACTTTGAACAATGTAAGCCGAAATAAAGCCTGCAAAAATCATCACAATTGCAAAACAAAAAATGGTTAGCGTTTGCACTTTAACCTTTTCGTAAATTCCCTCAGGAAGTTCCTCTTTGAATTTTTGAACACTCACCTATTTTATATTTTATCAATTATATATGCTATCTGTACGATGGGCAAATAGAAAAAAGAAACAAACATGAGTCGCGTGGCCTCTTTCATTTCACTCGTTCGATACAATTTATATGCTGGCCAGATAAAAGCAAAAGTCGCAACACTGGCAATGACGATAGTAATAATACCATTGGTCATGTCAAAAGCCCATGGTAATAACGAAACGGGCAACATAAACATGGCGAATAGCAAAATTAACCACGAACTTCCCTTCACTCTACCTTCTATTAAAGGCAACATTTTAAAGCCTGCTTTCAAATAATCATCATTCGCTCTCCATGCAATGGCCCAAAAATGAGGGAATTGCCAAAAAAACTGTACTAAAAATAAAATTCCCGCCTCTAAGCCAAAAGTGTTTGAAGCAGCCACGTATCCTAGTAGTGGCGGTACACTTCCCGGAAAGGCCCCTATTAACACGACTAAGGGTGTTTTTGTTTTTAAAGGCGTATAAATAGCTACATATGAGAATAATGCGAGGAAACCCAATATACAGCTGGAAGGGTTAATCATCCAAAGTAAAATTAACCCAACTATTCCAAAGACGGACGATACGAAAAGGGCTTCTTTCACCCCCAATCTCCCGGCCGGGATTGGCCTATTCTTCGTTCTATTCATCAACTTATCAAGGTCTCTTTCGATTACTTGATTAAAGCCATTAGAAGACCCCGTGACTAAAAACCCGCCAAGAATTAAGAACACAAATTCTTTCCAGTTAAAGAAATCCATAGCCATAAAGTAACCCGTCGCCGCAGAGAAAACAACCAATGCCGCAAGCCTAAACTTGGTCAGTGCTATGTAGTCTGAAACTTTAGCAGTAAATCCGGTTTTGTTGACCGTATGTATTTCGGATTTTTTTTGATTCAACTCTTTGCTTTTCAGGCGCAAAAGTAATCATTATCCAATAGATAAAAGGAATAAAATTGGTTATCGTAATAAGCTTACGTGTCCAACTTTAGAATTTACTTGAATCTGACCAGGAATCTGGTAGATTAATTTCCAAACATATACATCTTCCAAAGCGAGTCCAATTCCACTTGCCAGTGAAACGGTCCCATCCCAAAGACGATCGGGCACTTGAGAATACCAAATCATTTCTCCCCATCGATTGAAAATCATAAATTCAAAATTTACCGGTTCAAAACCATAGATACTCGGTCCAAAATAATCATTGGTACCGTCGTCATCCGGAGTAAAAGAATTCGGCACGTACACAGCTGGCATATTTTCTATTTCAATTTTTTGACAAAGCGTATCTATACAACCTATTTCATTTTCAGCAATTAGACACGTCCAATAATTATCAGCCGCACTGAAAACATGTGTTACATCAGTGCTCGTATACAACACATTTTCTATCTCCCATTGATAATTAACCGCATTAATACTTAAATTGTTAAAATCAACACTTGGCATTAGCTCATTAATCTGTCCCGGTGCAAATTCGAAATTGGCTATCGGCGCATCTACAACGCAAATTTGATTAGAATAGGAAATCGTTTGTGAACAACCCTCATTATCAGTGATAAAAAGACTTAGATCAACACATCCCGCAATGTCAAATGAAAATTCTGCTGGACCGCACCCATTTACGATTGTACCATCAGACAATGACCAAAAGCAATCAACCAAGGTTGATGAAGTTGTATAATCCACTTGAACCTCCAAAATTGGGCAACCTATTGTATCTGATACAGCAATAACAGCGATAGGTAAAGCATTCACGTTTACTAGGACTGTGTCTGATCCTGCACAAGCTCCAGAAATGGTATAAACAATTTCGTTTCCTCCAACAACGGCCGTTGCAGGGTCAAAAGAGCCAATGGTTGAATCTACTATTCCCAATCCACTCCAAACACCTCCGCCAATATCTGCAATCAAGGAATCCATTGGAGTATCTTCACAATAGTTAACAACTGGCGAAATGACAGGTAACAAGTCTGGTAGCACATTAAAAAATAAGGTGTCCGCTGTTGGACAGAATCCAGGAATAGCATAAATAACAGCATAATTATTTGGTCCAAACAACGATGGATCAAAAGAGCCTGTAACCGGATTAACAATACCATCACCATCCCAGAGACCGCCTGGATTAATTGCAGACAAAACCAACGCTCCATCAGACAAACACAAATCTGGCTGAGGGTTAATGGTGGGGTCTATTTCTGGGTTTACAATGACTAACTCCGTATCAAATGAACCACAGCTTCCGCCAATGGTATAAGAAATGGTGTGAATCCCCACTCCAGCTAATGCAGGGTCAAACGTACCTGCAAGTGGATCGATAATTCCTGTGCCACTCCATGTTCCACCAGTTGTTGTAGCGGATAAATTAAATGGAGAATCACTTGGGCAAAAAGGCCCAGCAATTGAAATACTTGCATCAGCAAGAGGAGCAATTAAAACGTCAACTGACCCCGTATCGTTAGGGCATGCTCCTGGTCCTGATATTATATATTGATAGACCGAGGATAGGTCAACTAATGGGTCTAAAATTCCACCACCAGTTGCCAATATCGGTATCCAAACCCCTCCAGGATCTGCAGGAGCAATAAGAGTAGCCAAATCGATGGCAGGATCTGTAATGCAAATATTCAAGGCCGTATCTGAACCTGCATTTACACCATTGTGAACAGTGATGAAAACCGTATCAGCGCTACCACAAGCTCCGTTGATGGTATAAATTACCTCATGGCTTCCAGCAAAAGCAACACTTGGGTCGAAAATTCCTAGAGCAGTATCGACAATTCCGGCACCCGACCAAACACCGCCTGCACTTACGGCATTTAGCGTGTATGGAGAATCCGTTATGCAAAATCCAGGTACAGGATCAATGGTCGCAGATGTTAACCCATTAAGCGAAACATCTATAGAAGCATTCGCATCGGGGCAAATAGAAGCGCCAGAAACCGTATATGTATAAACACCTGCCATATCAATTGCTGGATTAAATAACCCCGTTCCACTAGCTAATCCTGGAAGCCAATTACCACCTGCATCTGCCATTCCTCCTAACAAACCAAATAAGTCGATGGGTGGGTCCGTTGGACAAACATTTAAAACGTTGTCTAATCCAGCGTTAGGAGGCGGCTGATAAAAAACTTCAATGGAATCTAAAGAAATGCAAATTGGAGCAAAGAAAATATCATCAATCATAAAGTCATTGCCACCACCTGAAGTATTTTGATTTGAAATACAAATGGTAACTGAATTAGAGGTTCCAGAATTCCAAATTGCTGAAAACTCTTGCCATAAACAGCCGGTGGCCGAAGTTGAAAAAATTCCACCTAGTGGAATGCCATCGATAGAAAATTGAAGTTGTGCAACATTAGGATCATTAATAGCATTTGAAATCCAGGTTGAAAATTCGTAGTCTGTTCCTGGTGTTACAACAATATTTTGACACCAGACATTGGTTCCCGAAAGGTTAGAGCCATTAACAACCATCATTTGTCCGGAACCCGATGTGTGATCACTACATGACATAAAATTAATATGCTCTAATTGTGGGTTGGTAGAAACTTCATAAGTACCCGCTGAAGATAATGGACCCCATGCCCCACCTAACCCATTCGTATATCCAGACGAAAAGAAATTATCTCCAAGTTCAAAATCTCCATTTTGAACTTGGTTAGATCCCAGAATACTGACTTCACATGCATATGTTCCAGCACTTGACACCGAAAATGTTTGTCCGATTGAGCCATCGTGCCATAAATAGGAATCGAATCCCGCACCTGCGTCAAGAAGCATTGTTTGCCCATCACAAAGTGTGGTATCATTACCCAATTCTAAAGCAGATGAAGAAATAAATACATTAAAAACCACTTCACTAAAACAAGGAGATAGCGGTGAACCTCCGTCATAAGCATACAAGGCTATTGAGGAAGAAAGCACTTGCCCTGGTAAATATTGGGTTCCTGTCCCTCCTGGATTATCATAATAAGCCTGATTACCTGTTAAATTAGAGCCGGTTATAACGGGCAATTGGTAACCGTTACAGGTACTAACATCTGCGATAATATCTATTTGCGGCGAAGCAATAACAACGATTTCTATTGTGGCAATACTATCGGGACAAGCCCCTATCCCAGCAATCGTGTAGGTATACGTTCCTCCCAAGTTCAATGCGGGATCAAAAGTACCTAAATGGCCACCTATTAAACTTGAAGGTCCTGACCACGACCCGCCATTTCCTATGGGGATGAGTAAATAATCATACAAATCCGTTGTAGCATCCGTTGTGCAAAAAGATCCAGCATTGGCATTATTAGCAGGCAAAGAACAACGCTCTAAAACAAGATCATCCATAGAGCAGTCGTTGTTTCCAACACCTCCAGCAATGTTGTTGATCAGTTCAAAACGTATGGTATTTGTATTTGCTACAAACTGCCCAGTATTGAACTCAACCCAAGGTCCACCTACAATAAGACTAGAAACCTGATAAATTATGGCTCCCAATCCATCATAAACAGTAAGGCTAAGATCCACATCGGGTACGCCACCCCATGTATTCGTAAACCATGCTGAGAATTGATATGTTTGGCCGATGCAAACATCATATGTTCTATCATAAACCAGACCCTGGAATCCATTTTGAAAATTCATATAAACCGAAGAGGCACCTGTTCGAACCGCCCAATTCTGCGGCGTTGTATGAAAAGTAGATCCAGGAAGAATGTCTGGAATTGCTGAACTGTATTCAAAACTGTCGTAATCAACTGTGTCCATTAAATGGCAACAATTGTTAACAGCCACATCCACTGTGGCACTAATCGCTGGACAGCTCATTGTAGCGGGTATGGTATACGTATAAACACCAGCAGGATCCAATACTGGGTCGAATAATCCTGTTCCGCTGGTTAAAGCAGGAGACCAAGACCCTCCGACAGCCGGTGTGCCATTTAAAGCTAAAAATAAGTCAGTTGACGGGTCTCCGAAACACATTGTTAACGTTCCGTTTACGCCTGCACTACCTGATGATTCAAGAGTAATTCCAACAGAAGTACTGTCTTGACATGGTGGAAGACCAACAGTGTAGGTATATGCACCTGCCACGTTAATTGCTGGATCAAAATCACCTAGATAGCCGCCAGTTAATACGGAAGGGCCAGACCACACCCCACCTGTATCTGGAAAACCACCCAAAAGACTAAATAAGGAAATCGAACTGGCTGAAGAACATAAAATAGTTACTACCGCAATACCAGGGTTGACAGGAGCAATTGCATTCAAAACTACGGTCGCTGTATCTGAGCATCCAATAGAAGAAGTGGCAATAACGTGATGTGTTCCTGGGCATAAATTGGTAGCACTTGATGTCGATTGCCCCAAAGGGACAAACACATTATCATACCATTCAAAACTATAACCAGGAATTGATCCAATTGCAGTAGCATCAGCAGAACCAGTGCATCCACACCCATCCACTGAAGAAGCACTAACCACAACAGGTGATATCGGTAAACAACCATTATTAAACTGTGCAATGTATGCAGCATTTAAAGCATTATTTGGTAGCCCAGGAGTTTGGTCTTGCTGACCGCAAGCTCCTGCGTCTGCACATCCTATTGCCCAATTTGCCTGAGAGGATGGGTCTGTGCCATTAAAATAATACACCGTATTCGCAGCAGAAACGCCAGAAGTTGCTCCTCCAGGGAAATAAATAAGGTTGTTTAAGCTGTCTGAATCCCAACACAATGAAAAAACTTCGCATCCAGCCAAGTCTACTAAACGAAAGCAGTCTCCACCATTGGCCATCACAATATTCGTCCAGGTTCCACCCGGAATCCATCCAGTTGTCGGATATGAACAGGCAGCTGCCCCTGGTGTTGTAGCATTCGTTTCAAATAGAGCTGTATGACTGATTGGTGCGACAATTACGCAATTTCCATCTGAAAGTGAAACATCATCTACCGGTAACTCGAGGTTAGGATCAGCATCATTATAAACTACTATAATCGTTCCTAATGGAACACACGACCACAATAAGTCATTAGAAAAACGACAAGCACCACTGGCGATTCCTGCTGTTCCATGATACCCACTATTGTCATCAATAATCCAGCCCCTTATATCAATACACGGGGGCTCTATCCCGGCACAATTATATACCGCAGAAGAGTCAACAACAACAAATTCGACATATTCCTGGCCTCCAGATTCGCCTTGCGAAACTTCATTCATTATCAGTGTTTGGGACTTTACCCCAGAAACAAGGACACTAAGAAGCAAAATAAGTGCAACTCTGTACGGTAGCATAATAAAAAGTATTTTATAAGTGCGGTGAAGAGACAAGCTCATCTAGGGTGTTCGCACTACAAAAGACGCTTATTTATTGGAAGCGTTGCTTAGGGCTAAAGTTAGAACTTTAGCTCAAGATTTCTCAAAATTAACGTGTTAACTTTTTGTACTTAATTCGTTGGGGAATAATGTCTGCACCTAGTCTTTTCTTTCTATTTTCTTCGTAATCAGAGTACGACCCTTCGAAAAAGTAAACTTCAGAATCTCCTTCAAATGCCAAAATATGTGTGCAAATTCGATCTAAAAACCATCGATCATGAGAAATCACAACAGCACATCCAGCAAAGTTTTCAACTCCCTCCTCAAGTGCCCTGAGCGTATTGACATCAATATCATTTGTAGGCTCATCTAACAAAAGTACGTTGGCCTCTGTTTTTAATGTCATAGCTAGATGCAACCGATTTCGCTCTCCACCAGACAAAACCCCTACTTTTTTTTGCTGATCACTTCCTGAAAAATTAAATCGCGATACATACGCCCTAGAATTAATCGAATTTCCACCAATCTCTATAACTTCGTGTCCTCCAGAGATGACTTCATAAATAGACTTATCTGGGTCAATGTCCTTGTGGGTTTGGTCTACATATCCAATCATAACAGTTTCTCCAATATTAATTTGACCCTCGCTAGGATTCTCTTCACCCATTATCATTCTGAACAAAGTCGTTTTACCTGCACCATTTGGTCCGATAATCCCAACAATACCTGCTGGAGGAAGACTAAAATTCAGATCATCTATTAATACACGGTCTCCAAAAGCCTTATTTAATCCAACGGCTTCAATAACCTTATTGCCTAACCTTGGTCCATTTGGAATCGGAATTTCTAACTTCGCTTCTTTATCTTGCACATTTTGACTTGCCAGCTGCTCATAATTCTTGAGCCTTGCTTTTCCTTTGGCTTGTCTTCCTTTTGCTCCCTGTCTAACCCAGTCTAATTCTCTCTCTAACGCTTTTTTACGCTTACTTTCTTGCTTCTCTTCCTGAGCAAGACGTTTTGCTTTTTGATCTAACCAGGATGAATAATTCCCTTTCCAAGGAATTCCTTGACCGCGATCCAACTCCAGAATCCATCCCGCCACATTATCCAAAAAATACCTGTCATGGGTTACGGCTATAACGGTGCCGTTATACTGTTGCAAATGCTGTTCAAGCCAATGCACCGACTCTGCATCCAAGTGGTTTGTTGGCTCATCTAATAATAATACGTCAGGAGTCTTAAGCAATAAGCGACATAAAGCCACTCTCCTTCTTTCACCACCCGATAAATTTTGAATTAGCGTATCGCCTTCAGGAGTTCTTAACGCATCCATGGCTAACTCTAATTTAGAATCTAAATCCCACGCGTCAAGCTGATCGATTTTTTCTTGAACGCGACCTTGTCTTTCAATCAAATCATTCATTTTATCAGGGTCATTCATGATTTCTTCATCCATGAAACTCTGATTAATCTCCTCATATTCAGCTAAAACATCTACCGTTTCTTGAACACCTTCCTGCACAATCTCTTTTACTGTTTTGGTATTATCTAGCTGTGGCTCTTGTGGCAAGTAACCAACGGTGTATCCATCAGAAAAAACAACATCTCCCTGAAAGTTTTTATCCTCACCAGCAATGATCCTCATCACAGTAGATTTACCCGCACCATTTAAACCAAGAATACCGATTTTAGCACCATAAAAAAAGGAGAGATGTATGTCCTTAATTATTTGTTTTCCTTGAGGCGTATTCTTACTAACGCCGACCATTGAAAATATTATTTTCTTTTCGTCTGCCATATATTTTAGACTTTTATTTGTTGTTGTAAACCGTAACCTTTGATGTGAAAATATTTGCAAATATACCCTCTTTAATAAAAAATCCACAAACCGCATCACCAAACAGATTTGGCAAAGAAAGATTAGAATCAAAGTAGGTTAATAAATTCTTTTGGAATAGTCTTTGTTTTCTTAATCGAACATTAACTTTGCGCCTTCAATGAAGCAATTCATTATATACCTGATATTATTTTGTAATGCCTATTGTATTATAGGCCAATCAAACCTGGGAATAAAAACAGTATTCCCTGATTCGATTCAAATTGAAATTGATTCTGAAAAACAAGCTTACTGTTTTCTAACCGAAGCGAAAATTTTAAATTTAAATAGTGGTCCCCATGAAATTCGATTACTTTTTGACAGTCTTCGATTTATCGAAAAATCTATTTATCTAGAAGACGGTGTAGAGCACTGGTTTGAATTAAAAATTGATTCAGCAAAAAGTAAATTCAAGTTTTACAATACTTTCCCTATTGCACAAAGTGACACCGTGACTGCCGGGAGGTTAGTTGTAAATCTAAAAGAATCCAAAAAACATGAAAAAAGTAATCCTACAGTAATTAAAGAATTTCAAAAATCATCAAATCAAGCCACGGATGACCAACCTTCAACATATCATTATGAGGCGGCAAATAAACCAATAAAAGACACTGCTATCAGCACTCAATCTGCCTCCCCTCAATCGCATAATTCCTCGTTGTACCCCAACAAAATTATTACTGACTCCATTCTAAAAACAGACAGTTTACTACCACTTTCTTACGATGAAATGTATCAAGGTAAAAGAGGCTGCGATGCCCCAAGCTTAGAATTTGACAACATATTAGCGCTTATTTCTAAAGAGCCATTCAGCAAAAAAAGGATGGCAATAGTCAATTCCAAATTGCAAAATGAATGTTTGAGTATTGCGCAAATTATTGACTTACTTCGTCTATTTGATTTTGAAGATCACAAATTAGAAATTATAATGAGTCTTCAAAAAAACATTTTCGATTTGGACAATGTTAAAGAACTTGCATACCAATTTCAACTTACCCGACACAAAGAAAAGTTCATCACCTTTTTTAAGCTCAAATGAAGCACAAAAACTCCCTAATTGGTGCAACTATCTGTATTTTAACCGGAATTTGTTTAGGTGCAATAGGTGCGCATAGTCTAGAACCGATACTATCGAAAACGGCATTAGAGAGTTTTAAAACGGGTGTCAATTACCAAACTTATCATGGTCTTAGTATTCTGGTTCTAATACTTCTATCAGAAAAATTAAATATCAATTTGATTTGGTCTATTCGATTGATGTTTATTGGCCTTATTTGTTTTTCCGGATCTATTTATTTATTAGCCTTAAAGTCTCTTCTTGGTTTAGAATCATTGACCGTAATTTTAGGCCCTATTACCCCAATTGGGGGACTCGGTTTAATACTTGCATGGTTCATTTTTCTTGTGGTACTTCTTCGACTCAAGAATTAATTCAACTTTAATTTATTATTAAAACAACTTCACCAAAGTGCAAATAAATCTACCAATTCATCATTTATGTACGGTAAGATTGTTGTAAGTTTGTTGACGAATTATACTGAAAAATAACCTTGATGAATGATTATGGATTGAAGTCCAAAGATGCAACCCTAAAAACTTTGGGACTTGGAAATGTTGCAAATGCTTTTTGGAACCTTCCGCCAGCGCAATTAGTTGAAGAATCGTTAATACTAGGAATG
>CAJQPO010000013.1 GCA_905480225.1 uncultured Flavobacteriales bacterium
TATCCTGCAACTACGGCAACCTTTCCTGCCATCATCGTATCGGTCGCTCTTCTGATTGCATCAACCAAAGATTCTTTACAACCATACTTATTATCAAATTTTGATTTTGTAACAGAATCATTCACGTTAATTGCAGGCATCACCAATGTTCCATTCTTAACTCTGTCGTAAAGCCTGTGAACTCCTGTAGTCGTTTCTTCCGAAAGACCCTTAATATCTGCACATAATTCCGGGTAATGGTCAAAAACCATATTTGTCAAATCACCACCGTCATCCAGGATCATGTTTAAAGGTTTTCCATCTTCAAATCCAAAAATAGTTTGTTCTATACACCAATCAAACTCTTCTTCATTCATGCCTTTCCAAGCATAAACAGGGACACCTGTAGCGGCTATCGCCGCAGCAGCTTGATCCTGAGTTGAAAAAATATTACACGATGACCAGGTCACCTCTGCACCTAAGGCAGTTAACGTCTCAATCAGCACTGCAGTCTGGATGGTCATATGTAAACATCCAGCAATCCGTGCACCCGCTAAGGGCTTAGAATCACCATATTCAAGTCTTAATGCCATCAATCCTGGCATTTCAGCTTCAGCTAGGTCCATCTCTTTTCTACCCCAATCTGCTAGAGAAATGTCTTTTACCTTATAAGGTAATTTTTCTGTTGTTTCACTCATTTCGTATCTAATTTCTATTTATTGTTTTCTAAAAGCGAAAACTAACAAATACCTGTTTTAATTTTTCAGGTGCAAAAGTACAACTTAACCTGTTCATTAACAACGAAACCGTTAAAAACCAATTTATTTGATTGAAATGTGCTAATCTATTAGCCGGATATAGTGTATTTATTCCTTAAATATGAATTTACCACTGGTATTGATATAACCTTTAATTCCCGAGGAAAAATCACCAACTCTAACTAAAGCTAGACCATTATGAAAATCCGCAGACCTTGAAAATTGACGCGCTATAACTATTTTTCCTGTTTGATCAATAAATCCCCATTTAACTAGATTACCCGTTCCTTGGGCCACACACGCTAAACCGTTATTGAAATGAAATGCACCATCATACTTGGTTTCAATTATGATGTTTCCTGCCTGATCAATAAAACCAAACTTGCCGTCCCTAAATCCTCCTTTTCTGATCAACGCTCTACCTTCAGAAAAGTAAAAAGCCTTATCAAATTGAGGAGCTATGACCTCTTTTCCTGTAACATCAATAAACCCCCATTTGCCTAATTTCTCATCTCCTTTGCGAAAATTAGCCATTCCTTCATGAAAGTCCCAGACCATATCAAATTTTGGTTGAATTACAAGAACACCTTTTTTATCTATAAATCCCCACTTATTGCCTTTCCTAACCCTAGATACACCATCGTGAAAATCATATGCAGCAGAAAATTTTGCTTCAATAACGACCTTTCCTAAATTATTAATAAATCCAATTTTTCCAGATTTTTGAAACCTCCCCATGCCCCCACGCATTGGATATGCAAACGAACAATCCAAATTAAATTTAGTATTCCCTCTAGTATCAATATAAGACCATTTACCTTCTGCATTTCGCACAGCAGCTAACCCTTCACTAAACTCGGATCCTCGTTTGTACTTTGACTCTACAACAACTTTTCCCGAAATGTTAATGTAGCCTATGTGCTTGTTAATTTTCACTTTAGCCAAACCTTCATGAAAATCAAAAGCATTTTGGAATTGTGGACTGATTTTCATTGTGCCACCTTTATCAATGTATCCATATTGGCCATCTACTCTAACTGGAAAAAGATCTTGGCTCCAACTAATAAGCGCTCCCACGCACAAGAAAATGCAAATTGTAGCCTTAAGTATCAATGTATTCATGGTTTTCGTCCTAATTTTGGTTCCCTAAATTAAAAAAAATAATTTCGCGAGTAACGATTAAACAAAAGAAGTGCCACTATTCAAAGAACATCGAATTAATGCAGATACTAAACTAGGAGTTTGGCATTGTTCAGAAACTATTCCACAACTGCTTGAAATGGCTGTTATCGACGAAGGCGATTGGGACAGATGTGCATCTTTTAAAAACCAGCAAAGACAGAAGCAATTTTTAGCGGTTCGAATATTGTGCTCAAAACTAATTGGCGCATGCAAAATAATGTACCGACCTGGAGGCATGCCCTATTTAGAAGGAAAAGAACAACACATTTCTATTTCACACTGTCATGATTACGTTGCTATCATTATTAGTAATTCACCTGCCATTGGGATTGACATTCAAAAAATTGACAATAAAATCTTGCGTATCCGGAATCGTTTTGTGAATGACGAGGATAAAAAAATCATTGATTTCGAAAATATCAAACATTTAACCCTTTTGTGGTGTGTAAAAGAAAGTTTATATAAAATAAACGGCGATCCAAACGTATTTTTTAAAGAACACATGAGACTTGAACATTGGGACAATCAAGCATCTAGTCAATTAAAAGCAAGTATTAATCTGGATTTGTATCGCAGAAAACATCAATTTAAATTCGAAATATTAGAAAATTATGTTTTAGTTTATACTGTATTTGACTAAAACGTTTTTTCATTGATAGAAATTCAGACTTCTGACAAAAAACTTGCTGTATTAGTTGATCCTGACAAATGGAGTAATGTCGACCAAATGGCTGGCCTTGTCTCTGCAATTAATTCCTCAAATGTAAATCTAGTGCTTGTTGGGGGAAGTTTCATGGCCAATGATTTGTTTGAAAATACCATTACATTTTTAAAAAGAAAAACATCTACTCCGGTAATCATTTTCCCAGGTAATGGAATGCAAATCTCTTCGAAAGCAGATGGTATTTTATTATTGTCTTTAATTTCTGGTCGAAACCCAGAATTCTTAATTGGGCAACATGTTGTTGCGGCTCCAGCAATAGCCAGGTCAGGCATTTCGGTATTACCTACTGGATATTTATTGATTGAAGGTGGAAAAAGTACCGCAGCCAGCTACATCAGTAATACATGTCCGATTCCTGAAGATCAAGTGGCCATAATTACCGCTACGGCATTGGCTGGAGAACAACTAGGGATGAAAGCCATTTACTTAGACTGTGGCAGCGGTGCTAACAATAGCCTGTCAATAGAAATAATTAAGACCGTTTCTAATCGTATTAAAATTCCGTTAATTGTAGGTGGAGGCATTCGATCGATTGAGGAAGCTCAAGAAAAATGGAATGCAGGTGCTAATGTTGTTGTTATTGGAACTGCTATTGAGGATAACTTAACCTTGCTTGAAGATTTTACCAAGATAAATGAAGATTTATGAATATAGTTGTCTTTTCATCCGCAAATAAATTAAATAGTGAAATCCCACATGTAATTAAGATGTTTGAACACGGCTTGTCCTGTTTTCATTTAAGAAAACCCATGGCAAGGTTTAAAGAACTCGAGAATTACATTCAAGCCATTCCGGACGAATACAAGAACCGAATTATTGTTCACAGTCACCATGAACTGGCCAACATATACGGCCTTAAAGGAATACACCATTCACGACTGCATCGGAAAAAAGGTATCTCCAAAAAACTGAGAATTGCCTTTAACAGATTGGTTAGAAAAAAAATGAAGTTTACAAAATCATGCCATTCGCTTAAAAGTGTCAACAAAGAAGACGGCAAATACGACTATGTGTTTCTGAGTCCTGTATTTGATAGTATTTCAAAAAATTATCATAAACGAAAATTTCCGACGAGAGACATCGAAAAAACAATAAAGTCTACCCCTCAAACCATTTATGCATTAGGAGGCATTAATCCCAATAACATAGAGCAAGCGTATCGCATGGGCTTTGATGGTATTGCCGTTCTCGGATACATCTGGGAATCAAGTGCAAACCCCGTTGAAGGATTTCTTGAAATACAGAAAAAAATAAATGAATTAAGTTCTCAACTACCTATGGCTGTTTAGCAGATTCAACCTAATTCATTAGAAAATATTAAGCTTGGTTTCTGCCAATTCTTAAAAGACAAAAGTAAGAAGGACTCAAGGTGGGGATAAAACATGAGCAAAAAGACCGAGGTAAATTTTTCCGAAACCTATTGCAAACTCATATCCCAATCTTTAAAAACAGGGTCATATCCCTTCCTCTTGATCACTGCAATGAATTCTTCTGTACTCCTCGAATCATCTATTTCAAATTGCTCTAAATTCTGTTTTGGATTAGCATAACCTCCAGGATCTGTTTTCGAATCTGCTGAAATTGATGTAATACCAAGCTTGATTATATTATCTCTAAATAAAGCTGATTCTCTTGTAGACATGGAAAGCTCAAGTTCTTCATTAAGTAATCGATAAGCACAAATGAGCTGAACAAGCTGCCTATCCGAAATGGGTGATTTTAATTGCACACCTCCCGCACAAGGTCTTAACCTAGGAAATGATACGGTGAATTTTGATTCCCAGTACCTTTTCTCCAAATACTGGAGATGCATAGCATTACAAACGGAATCTATCCTCCAGTCTTCAAGACCTATTAAGACTCCCAAACCCATTTTATGAATTTTGGCTTGACCGAGTCTATCTTGCGTTTCTACCCGGTACTTGTAATTCGATTTTTTACCTTTTGGATGATGTATTTTATAATTGGTCTTGTTGTACGTTTCTTGGTAAACCAAAACAGTATTAAGTCCCTCGGCAATTAACTCTTCATAATCTCTTTGCTCCATAGGTTGGACTTCAAGTGCAATATTCGAGAAATAAGGTTTTAGAAGACGAATAGCATTTTTAAAGTAATCTAACCCTACCGATTTATTAGCTTCACCCGTAACCAACAGGACATGATCGTACCCCATTTCCTTTATAATCTTAGCCTCTGCTAAAATCTCATGGTCTAAAAGTGTTTTACGAGGTATTTTCACATCCATACTAAATCCGCAGTACGTACATATATTCTGACATTCATTGGATAAATAAAGAGGTATGTAAAGCTGAATGGTCTTGCCAAACCGCTTTTGCGTTTTCAAATGACTTTTTTTTGCGATCAATTCTAAAAATGGTTCTGCGGCTGGAGAAATAAGTGCTTTAAAATCTTCCAGATCGCACTGCTCTTTTTCCAATGCACCTTTAACATCGGCAGTAGTTTTCGAATAAATCGAATCACCTAATTGTGTCCAATTCACTTCTGATATTTGATCGTAAAAAGTCATCAATCTAAAAAGGCCGTTAATGGTGAACTCGCTTCCGCCTCAGACAACGTCTGACCCAATTTTGATTCAAATGCTATTCGCCCAGCATCCACAGCCATTTTAAATGCTAGGGCCATATTAACAGGGTCATCTGCTACCGCTATTGCTGTATTTACTAAAACGGCATCTGCCCCCATTTCCATTGCCATTGCCGCGTGCGATGGCGCACCTATTCCCGCATCTACGATAACAGGAACATTCGACTGATCAATAATAATTTCCAAAAAATCTTTTGTGCGCAGGCCCTTATTACTTCCTATTGGACTTCCAAGAGGCATCACAGCCGCTGTACCTACATCCTCCAAACGCTTACATAAAACAGGATCTGCATGTACATACGGCAATACTACAAACCCCTTCTTTACCAGTTCTGAAGCTGCCTTCAACGTTTCAATCGGATCCGGCATTAAATATTTAGGATCCGGATGGATTTCCAATTTCAACCAATTTGTTTCCAATGCCTCACGCGCCAATTCAGCAGCAAAAATTGCCTCTTTCGCCGTTCGTACACCTGATGTGTTCGGCAATAAATTAAACTGCGCATGATTAAGATGCCTTAAAATATCGTCTGAATCAGCTTGAAGATCAACCCGTTTTAATGCGACAGTTACTAACTCTGAACCCGATGTTAATAATGCCTTTTCCATCACCTCATTGGCACTAAACTTACCCGTACCCGTAAACAATCGGGATGAGAATTCAACATTTGCTATGCGTAAGTGTCTCATAATTAAAATTTATTTTCTTTTATTGAACTATTCGAATCATATATTTTATTGACTTTTCTTATCAGTTTCGAAGTAGTTTCATTAACTATTGCCTTTGTAATGAGCCCAGACACAGCAACGCCATTAGCACCCAATGCTTTTAAAGCTTGTATATCGGCTAACTGAACTCCACCAATAACAAAAATAGGAACTGAAATATTTCGCTGACGCATTTCAAACAATATAGATTCAACACCCTTCATTCCAATAATCGGGTCTAATTTTTTCTTCGTAAGCGTGTGACGAAAGGGACCTAAGCCAATGTAATCTGCTCCAGAAGCTATTAACTTTTCAATTTGATATAGTGTATTGGCCGTTCCACCAATAATTTTATTCGAACCCAGCACACTTCGGGCATCTTGAATTGACATGTCGTTGGTACCTAGGTGCACCCCATCCGAATCAACGGCTTTCGCGATCTCCACAAAATCATTTAAAATGAAAGTAGTCTCAAATAAATTACAAATATTTCTTATTTGTTTTGCCGTGGTAATAACATCGGATTCCTTTTCCTCTTTCATACGCAGCTGAACCCAATCCACTCCCGCACTACAAGCAGCATGGGCCAGCTGGGAATGCGACCATCCAGGGCAATCTTGCGTGACGTATTGCAGCTTACTTATCATCTAATGTTCTTTTTCATTTTAGACAAAACAATCATAGAAAAAATAGAGCTAAAAAGATCAAGCAATAAAGCAAAAGTATAGGCAATAATTTGTCCGGAAGAATGTGCTTCAAGTACCAAATACCCTAAAAAGAAAGCAACGAAACTGGCAAAATAGGCATATTTTGAGATTGGAAATATCAGATTCGGATTATTACTTTTAATATTTAACCGTTTCGCTTGAAAAATGAAAGCACACATCACGACAATTAAAACACCGAACGCCCAATCAACATTAAACCATGAAAACGAATCAAAAAAGCGCATTGCATCCAAGAGCAATAAAGCCATAATAAGAAATGACAACAAATTGGTCAGTTGATATATCCGATCTACATTTTTCATAATTCTAGGTCATCGATAATCTCAGAGTTAACAAATCGCTCTTTTTGCTGCATAGCAATAGAGCATATCCAGGCAGCAATTTCTATAATTACTGAGAGCAAAACCAACGGCCTCGTTAATGGTAAAAACAACATCATTGAAACGGTAGCTAATATGAATATAATGGCTCCCGAATAATATAAAACCCGAGCCGTTTTAATCGCAATTATAGGGTTGATTACTTGAGAATCTAATTTCTTTGCCCAAAACCTAAATGCCTGATTAACAACGATTACTGGAACTATTATATAAATTAAATTAATTGCCCAATATCCTGCCCAGCCCCAGACTAAATTCATAGAATATGCTATCAATATTAACAACGCTATGCCATTCGATATGTGATAAATTAATTTAGAGGTCATACGTGATGATAAGCCAATAATGTTCGATTACTTGCAAGGCGTAATTCCGTATATCTTTTTGCTCTAAGACAGGCCTTAATTTCAGGGTATCCTTTTAGTAAATTTGCTGTCAAAGAACTTGAGAATATACAACCACTCCCGTGCTTCTCAAATCCCTTCTTTGCCATTTTAAAAGGAATAATATTTCCTTTTGTCACGAGATAGTCTTTCCCTAAATCCTGAGAATGGCCGCCTTTCAAATAAACTTTTGTATAGCTTGAAAGTAATTTTGCACCATTCACACCTTCTTCGCCACTTAATGCTTTAATTTCCAACCAATTGGGCGTTATATAATGAATCTTTTTGAGAACTTTTTCAAGCCCCAGTAGCTCTTTATGAAATTTAAAACCAGACGATGCAATTAATATTGGGTCCCAAACAATTTTCAAGTCCTTGTCAATGAGCAATTGCACTAGTTTTTCAAGCAATGCTATATTTCTAATCAATCCAATTTTAACATATTTAATAGGATGGTGATCCAAAATAGAATGTAATTGCTCTATGATTAGTGCATCGTCAACCCAATTAACTGAATTGAAATTAACAGCGGTCTGTATTGTATTGGCAGTAAGAACGAACAAACCTTGAACATTGTGTTGCTCAAAGGTTTTCGCATCCGCAATTACCCCAGCACCACCAGATGGATCAAAACCCGCGATAGATAATATAAAAGGTCTTTTGCTCAAATTAAGAACCCTCGCTGACTAACTTTTCTGGGTCAAGGTAAACGTCTGCTCCTTTTTCTAGAAATTCTTTTGATTTCTCTTCAAAACCTCTTTTCAATGCATCGTTCTCTGTAATACCTTTTGCTTTAGCATAATCCCGTACGTCTTGACTAATCTTCATTGAACAAAAGTGTGGGCCACACATAGAACAAAAATGCGCCACTTTAGCATTGTCTGATGGAAGTGTTTCGTCGTGATAAGATCTTGCCGTGTCTGGATCTAAAGCCAAATTAAATTGATCTTCCCACCTGAATTCAAATCGTGCTTTAGACATGGCATTATCTCTATTCTGAGCTCCTGGAAACCCTTTTGCAAGGTCCGCAGCATGTGCCGCAATTTTATACGTAATCACTCCCCTCTTTACATCATCTCGATTTGGTAAGCCCAAATGTTCTTTTGGTGTAACGTAGCAAAGCATTGCACAACCATACCAGCCGATTTGCGCTGCGCCTATTCCTGAAGTAATGTGGTCATATCCCGGAGCAATATCTGTTGTTAGCGGTCCTAAAGTATAGAATGGCGCCTCGAAACAATCCAGAATTTCTTTGTCCATATTTTCCTTGATCATTTGCATCGGGACATGTCCCGGACCCTCAATCATTACTTGAATATCGTGCTCCCATGCAATCTTTGTAAGTTCTCCTAATGTTTCCAATTCACCGAATTGAGCTGCATCATTCGCATCAGCAATCGAACCAGGCCTTAATCCATCCCCTAAAGAGAAAGCAACATCATATTTCTTCATAATTGCACATATATCCTCAAAATGAGTGTAGAGAAAATTTTCTTTATGATGAGCCAAACACCATTTCGCCATGATTGATCCTCCTCTAGAGACTATTCCTGTAACCCTATTTGCAGTCATCGGTACATATCGCAAAAGTACACCAGCATGAATTGTAAAATAATCGACTCCTTGCTCCGCTTGCTCTATTAAAGTGTCCCGAAATAATTCCCAGGTCAGTTCTTCTGCTTTTCCATTCACCTTCTCGAGTGCTTGATAAATAGGGACTGTTCCAATTGGAACTGGCGAATTTCTAATGATCCACTCTCTTGTTTCGTGGATGTTTTTCCCCGTTGACAAATCCATAACGGTATCTGCACCCCAGCGAGTTGCCCAAACCATCTTCTCTACTTCCTCCTCTATCGTAGAGGTAACTGCAGAATTTCCAATATTCGCATTTATTTTCACTAAAAAGTTTCTGCCAATAATCATTGGTTCACTCTCGGGGTGATTGATGTTATTGGGTATTATTGCCCTTCCTCTGGCAATTTCATCCCGAACAAATTCCGCCGTAATTTCATTTGGAATTTTAGCCCCAAAATGCTCGCCAGTATGCGGTTTAGTAAGTGATTTGTATTCCTGTAATTTTTGATTCTCTCGGATTGAACGTATTCCATTTCAGGAGTAATTATGCCCTTTTTTGCATAGTGCATTTGACTTACATTGGCCCCTTCCTTGGCACACAATGGTTTTTTAATATGCTCAAAACGCAAGTGATCTAGGTCAGAATTCAACAACCTTTCCTTCCCGAAATCTGAGCTAATGTCTGATAATCTCTGTACATCTCCCCGATCGAATATCCATTGTTCTCTAATTCTTGGAACACCCTCTTTCACGTCGAGATCAATTTCAGTATCCGTATATGGACCAGAAGTATCGTAAACTGGTAATGGATGGTTTTTTTCTTTTGAAAATTCTCCATTTGAAAACATCGGCTTAGAGTCTGAAAGTGAAATCTCCCGCATGGCGACTTTGATGTTGTTGTGAATACTCCCATTAACATAGATTTTTTTAGATGCAGGAAATGCATCTCTAGTAATTTTCGAGCTCAAAGATGGTATTGATTCCTTTTTTGACATATTATTCATTTTAATGAGGACAAATGTTTTATCCTCCTTGCGTTGCTGTTATTATTAATAGTTTATCATTCTCAGACAGAAGGACATTCTTCCAATTAGCTTTTGAAACTATTGCATCATTGATTGCCAAGGCAATCCCTTGTTTTTCCCACAATAATTGTGCTTTTAAAAAATGCTCCAATGAATTCTGGCCAACTGTGTATTTTTTACCGTTTAGGTATATTGTCATCGCTTAAATCTTGAGGCGAAATAAAAATGGAAGATGCGATGACCTTGTGCTTTTTCTTTCGCCAGCATTATCTGGATCAAGTAATAAGGGTATTTCTCAGCCCGATTGAACGAGCACCCCTAAAGTTCAAACCAATGTAATCATTTTGGCCATTAGAATAGCCTAACCAACCCTTGGAGTTTTTCACATTTTACCAAAAAGACATTATTTGGCACAGTCGCAGCTTGGTGATAAATGGACTTTAGTATTGGGTACTAGATTTTTGATGTAATCCTGCTCTTCTCGATTTAAATTAATTCCTCTTAAGTCGAGCACTTTCAATCTAGAAAGTGCGTTCATCTCAGCGGGAAAATAAGATAAATTATTACTCCATAAATCAAGGTGCTCTAGCTTCATCAAATTTCCAATTGAATTGGGTAATGAATCCAATTCATTCTGACTAAAAACGATTTTCTTTAAATGCTTACATGATGTAAGTGCCTGTGGAAAATTTACTACTTTATTCTTGGCGAAATTGACCTCTTGCAAATATTGTAGTACTTGGATAGAGTCTGGAATTTCGGCGAGTCTATTTTTACTCAAATCCAGAGACTGCAAATTGATAAATTGATAAATTTCTTTGGGAAATACAACTAACTTATTTCGATTTAATTTTAGCTTAAATACTTTTTCCGGACTTTCTAGAGCCGCTTCTAAGCTTTCAAATGTCCTACATGTATCTAACTCGAATTGAGGCAATAACTGCGCAGAAACTTCTACATTAGAAATTAAAATAAGAAGAAGTATAGCACACTTAATAAGCATTTAAAGCTTGTATTTTATCTAATTCTAATTGAACTTTTAGTTCCTCCATAGAGTCAAATTTAATCTCATCCCTCAACCTTTTAACAAATTCTACGCCAATATAGTGGCCATAGATGTTTTCATTAAATTCAAAAATATTCACCTCCATTGTTGCCTTGAACAGCCCCCCAACAGTTGGACGGTAGCCGATATTGAGCATCCCCTTAAAGTTCTTTTTGTTTACCTTCACTCGTACCGCGTAAACTCCATCTCCTGGGATTAATTTATACCTGTCTAAAACAGAAATATTAGCCGTAGGGAAACCCAATTCTCTGCCAAGCTGCCTTCCTTTCACAACGATCCCTGAAACTTTGTAATCGTGACCTAAATATTTTGAAGCCGTTTTCACATCCCCCTGTAATAAGGCATTTCTAATCTTCGTACTGCTCACTTTTACATCGTCCAGTTCCTGTGCTGGAATTTCCTCCAACTTAAAGTCATAAATACCAGCGAGCTCTATCAATTGTTCAAAATTACCTTCGCGGTTCCTTCCAAATTGATGATCATAACCTATTACCAAACTTTTGACCCCAATCTCGTTAACAAGCAAATCACGCACATATTCGGTCGCTGTGCGACGCGAAAACTTTCTCGAAAAGGGATAAATAATCAAATGGTCTAGTCCTGCAGCTTCTAATCTCTTTATTTTTTCTTCTCGTGTTGAAAGCAATTTAAGGTCTTCGTCATTCGGGAAAAGCACCATTCTAGGGTGTGGATGAAAAGTTAATAAAACCGATTCGCCGCCAATTTTATTTGCAACCGATTTCAATCGGTCAATAATTTTTTGATGTCCAAAATGTACTCCATCAAAAGTGCCCGTAGTTACCACCGGATTTTTCACATTTTTAAAGTCGGAAATATCCGTATAAACCTTCAATTTAATTGTATCGATTAGTTACTGATTTTCAGATATTAACCATAAATATCCAAAGTTAATTGCCCTAACAGTATTGATTGACAAAAATATGTAAAATATATTTAAAAAAATGGCATTTATTTCGTCTAATAGTGCTACTTTCGCAAACGATTTTGAAGAACTCAGTTATATACAAAAATAAGATATGTCTAGCTTAAAAGGAAAAATCACACAGGTTATAGGACCAGTAGTTGATATTAGCTTCGAAGGAGCAAGTGAACTTCCAAATATTTTGGATGCAATTATCGTTAAGAAATCTAACGGACAAGAAATTATCTTGGAATGCCAACAGCACATTGGTGAGGATTCAGTGCGTACCATTTCGATGGATGCTACGGATGGTTTATCAAGAGGATTGGAAGCCATCAGTAAAGGGGCGCCGATTATGATGCCAACTGGTGATCAAGTAAAAGGAAGATTGTTCAACGTAGTAGGTGATGCTATTGACGGTATTGGAGAGTGCCATAGAGAAAATGGTGCACCAATTCACAGAGATGCTCCAAAGTTTGAGGAACTTTCTACATCAACAGAAGTCTTATTTACCGGAATTAAAGTGATTGACCTTATTGAGCCTTATTCAAAAGGTGGAAAAATCGGATTATTTGGAGGTGCTGGTGTTGGTAAGACCGTGTTAATCATGGAACTCATCAATAACATTGCTAAAGGGTATGAAGGGTTATCTGTTTTTGCCGGTGTCGGTGAAAGAACCAGAGAAGGAAATGACTTGTTAAGAGAAATGATCGAATCTGGTGTTATCAAATACGGTAAGGAATTCGAAGAATCCATGGAAGCAGGTGGATGGGATTTGACCAAAGTAGACAAAAAAGAACTTGCGGAATCACAAGCGACACTTGTGTTTGGTCAAATGAATGAGCCTCCAGGAGCGAGAGCAAGAGTTGCCTTATCTGGACTTACTATGGCGGAATACTTTAGAGATGGAGATGGCGAAGGCCAAGGGAAAGATATCTTATTCTTCGTTGATAACATTTTCAGATTCACTCAGGCCGGTTCTGAAGTGTCAGCACTTTTAGGACGAATGCCATCTGCTGTAGGTTACCAGCCTACCTTGGCTTCTGAAATGGGTGCGATGCAAGAAAGGATTACTTCTACGAAGAGAGGTTCTATTACATCTGTTCAAGCGGTCTATGTACCTGCTGATGATTTAACAGATCCTGCACCAGCAGCAACATTTGCCCACCTTGATGCAACAACTGTTCTATCAAGAAAAATCGCCGAACTTGGAATTTATCCTGCAGTAGATCCACTGGATTCAACTTCGAGAATTCTAACGGCACAAATATTAGGAGATGAACATTACAATTGTGCCATAGCTGTACAACAGATTCTTCAGAAATATAAAGAATTACAGGATATTATTGCAATCCTCGGTATGGACGAGCTTTCAGAAGATGACAAGCTCTTAGTGCATAGAGCCAGAAGAATTCAAAGATTCCTGTCACAACCTTTTCATGTAGCTGAACAATTTACAGGTTTGAAAGGCGTATTAGTTCCAATTGAAGATACCATCAAAGGCTTCAACATGATCCTTAATGGAGAAGTGGACGAGTACCCTGAAGCTGCTTTTAATCTCGTTGGAAGCATTGAAGAAGCCATTGAAAAAGGTAAGAAAATGCTAGCTGAAGTTTAAATTTTAACCCCATGAGAATTGAAATTTTAACCCCAGATCAAGAATTATATAGTGGAGAAGGATCCGCTGTGTATGCGCCTGGTAAAGATGGCAGCCTCGGTATCTTGGAAAACCACGCGGCTTTAATCACTTCCTTAAGAAAAGGTAAAGTTGAAATAGAAACACCTAATGGCCGTGAAACTTTTGATGTTGATGGTGGTGTTTTGGAAGTCCTCAATAACAAGGTCATTATTCTTGCGGAATAGAAAAATTTTAAATTTATTTAAAGGCGGTCTTTAAAAGGACCGCCTTTTTTGTTTCCCACTCTAAATGATCAATATGTTGAGTCGAAATTTATTATTAAAAATTCAATCCCATTTTAATCAACACTAAATACCCAGATTAAATTGTTTTTTATTTGACATTCGTCTTTAAGAGACTATATTGAATTAAATCAAGGTGTAACATTGTGCAATTAGATCACATTATTATCGGTATGGGAAGGTGCGGAACAACATCCTTGTCCGATTATATTAATCAGCATCCCCACATTGCTAATACGGTAATTAAGGAGGTACATTTCTTCTCTATCGACGATCATTATGATAGAGGTGAAGCATTTTTACGAGAACATTTCACCCTAAATACGGGCCAATACACTACAACAGACACCTATCTACTTATGTCAGATAAAGGGCCAGAAAGAGTTTACCAACACAATCCAGATATTAAGATAACTGTATTATTGCGGGAGCCCACTGCTAGAACATACTCCAATTATCACTATGGCCTAAATAACGGTTACCAAAAATCAAATATTGGTTTAATTGAATCTCTCCAAAAAGAAAAAGAATTTTTAGATGGAGATATCATTCTAAAAAATAACCTTTGCCATTTTGAAGGTAGCCTATATCACAAGCTATTGTGCAATTGGCTAAAGTATTTCAAACTGGACCAAATTCAGATATTAAGAACAGCGGATTTACAAAAAGACCCTCAAACAGTTATCGATCAATTAAGCAGTTTTCTAAATATTCCTCGATTCCAGATTACGCCTCTTGAGGTTAAAAACAAAGCCAAAAAAGTAAAGTCTAAAGCGTTGCAGCAATTCTTACTTAATCGAAATCATTGGTTAAGAAAGCTAATCAGAAGGCCAATGCAAATTAAAATGATTAAGTCCTTTGTGATAAAGACCCGCATAAACGATCGTGTAAATAGTATGAATAAAAAAAATGGAGAAGGATATCCTCCAATGACCGAACAAGAAAAAGAATTCTGTTCCACTTTTTTCATGGATGATTTGCAGAAATTAAAAGATGATTTCAATATTACTTTATAGTATATGAAACAACTCTTCTAATTCAATAATTTCTACTACTGAATGTGGAATTGATTTTTGTTTAGGGTTAAACCAAATTCCTGTTAATCCCGCATTCTGAGCACCTAATGCATCCACTTCTAAATTATCTCCAATCATCACGCTTTCAGACTCGTTAGCACCAGCCTTTTCCAGTGCATACTTAAATACACTAGGGTGTGGTTTTTTTTCACCAACTTCTTCAGAACAAACAACTACATCAAAATATGACTTTAAACCAGAAGCTACTTGCTTAATTCCCTGAACTTCTAGAAAACCATTTGTTATGATGTGTTGTGTATATTTTCCTTTTAAATAATTCAGAACTTCAACCGTTCCAGGAATTAGCTTTGACTTTTTTGGACACTCCTCCATGTACATCCAACCAAATTCTTCCGCTCTATCATAGCCCTTTGCGTCAAAATGCGAAAAAGTAAGACTGAATCTAGCTAGCCTTAGCTCATCTTTAGTCATTAAACCATTTCGATACTTATCCCAACATGAATCATTTATTCTCTTGTAAGCAGATATAAATTCGTCTACTTGCGTTTTTAACTCATTCTCTAAGTTGTATCGTATAAATAATTCATGAAGTGTATCGCTAGAATTGAGATCAAAATCCCACAATGTATGATCAAGATCCCAAAAAACATGTTTAACATCCTTTAATTTCATCTAGCAAACATATAGGAAGCCGTTAAAATAATTGACCATAATCCGATAAATAAAGACGAAACGAAAAAGGTTTTATAATCATGCCTGTAAAACTTTACAACAATCAGTGTACCTAAAGGCACTGAAAGAAACATAGGACAAAGAAATGTGATTAATAAAAAGCCCAGCTTTAATCGTCTCATTTTCACAACGATACGATTCAATTTTGTAAAATTTCTTTTCTTATTTGAACTTGTCTTTCGTTTTTTTGCAGCTCTTTTAAAAAAATAAGACGAGCCCCAAAAGAAAATATTAAAGGATGTATAGGCACCAGCGAAGCACGACATAGCGATTTCGAAAAAATTCAGACCCCGGGCCCAACCAAAAATGGGGGCGATAAAATATTTTATAAATGACAAAAAGTATAGAAAGGTATAATCACCCAGATGTTCCCACATAATTATTCTTTCTTTCCAAAAGCTAAATCTCCCGCATCCCCTAAACCAGGTATAATATATGACTGTGCTGATAATTCATCATCAATTGCACCCACCCAAAACGTAGCGTTTTCGGGCACCATACTTCGCAAATATTCCACTCCCTGCTTACTGGCAATTATACTCGCAATATGCACTTCTTTAGGTTTCCCTTTACTTAACATAGCTTGATAACCCAAAACCATCGATGCTCCTGTGGCCAACATGGGATCATTTATAATTAATATGCGATTATCAATTTTTGGGCTACTTAAATATTCAATTTCCACTTCAAAATCTTCCTCATTCGTATGCTTTCTATACGCGCTGATAAAAGCATTATCTCCATGGTCAAAATAATTTAAGAATCCCATATGCATTGGTAAGCCAGCCCTTAAAATTGTTGCAAGAACTGGTTGCTCGACAAGTCCAAATCCATTTGACTTTCCAAGTGGCGTTACCGTTTCTACTTTTCGAAATGGAAATCGCTTACTCATTTCATATGCCATAATTTCACCTACACGTTCGACATTTCTTCTAAAACGCATTCTATCAGTCTGAATATTGGCATCTCGTATTTCTTGAATGAACGTACTCATCAAAGAATTTACTTCACTTAGATTAATA